>DASSGR010000045.1:0-29128 GCA_035693425.1 Solirubrobacteraceae bacterium | reverse complement strand
CGTGTGCGCGCGACGTCGCGGAACTTCTTCGACCGCTCCAGCTCGCGGCCTCCGACGTCGATCGTGTCCCGCGCGGCGTTGTAGATCCACCCGACCGGCACCACGTGCGGCGTGCCGTCAGCGCCCACGGTCGCGATCCGGCCTAGCTGGCGCCCGCCGGTCAGGTACTGCAGCTCGGCCTCGGTAAAGACGCTCATCGCAACGCTTCCCATCGGCGCTCCAGTAACGGTACCGGAGGAGCGATCGATCCTGGACCCGCGTCTCACCCCTCAAAACAACCCGGTCTCGAGCAAGGCCGAGTTCCCGCGCGTCCGCAATGACGCTCCGTCACCGCGTCGTCGCCGACGCGATCGTGAGATCGAGCCAGACCCGACGACTGCCTTCGTGGCCGAGCAGCCGTCCGGCGCCGGCACCGACCAACGTGTACTCAGTCGCCGAGGCAATCGCCAGCGCAGTGGCGCGACTACGGCAAAAGCAGTCGTGCGCCGGCGCCCTCGCGGACGCCTGCCTCTGGGGCGATTGCGCAAGTCCGAGGTCCAGCTGGCGAGCCGCCGCCGACTACTGCTTCGAGCGCTGGTGTTTGCAGCCGAAGAGCGCGCAGCTAGCGATCTTGCGGTCCCTGCTGCCCGCGCGAAGGAAGACGGACACCAACGCGACCGCGTCATGCGCGAGCTCTCACGTCTCGTTCACTCCGATCCCGGTTCTCAGCGGCGGTCGCGATGACCTCGCTCCGGCGCAGGGGAAGGCAGCATGCCATAGGACGCTGCGCTGGCCGGACACGGTTTACGATGCCCGAGGCCGCGGCCGGCGGTTGGATCCTCGTGCGGCCAGGCGGGGGCTATTGCGAGCTCCAGTCGGGATCGAATTCCGAAACATCGGGGGTCGCGGTGATCGCAGTCGGCACGCCGCCGCCGTCGCCGTTCGCCACGTAGATATCTGTGAAAGAGCCACTGGCGTGATCGAACGCGATCTTCTGTCCGTCGGGCGACCAGGTCGGATCGAGGTTGTTGCCGAACGACTGCGTGAGCGGTGCGGCGTCCTTCCCGTTCGCGTTGATCACGAGGATGTCGCTGTTCTTCGGCACACAGCAGTTGTCGAAGAACGCGATCCGCTTGCCGTCCGGTGACCAGTCCGGAGCGAAAGCGCCCAGCTCGTTGGCCGTCAACTGCCGAGCATTGCCGCCGTCGACCGACATGACCCAGAGTGCAGGAGCCCCCCCTCGGGTGGTGACGAAGACGATCTTGTCCCCGCCGGGCGAGAACGCGGGCTGGAAATCGAACGCCGTGTCGTGGGTGAGTCGGCGGACCTTGGATCCGTCAGCATTCAGCAGGTAGATCTGGGCGGTGCCGTCGCGGTCGGATGCGAAGACGATCTGCTTTCCGTTCGGCGACCAGGTCGCGTCGTCGTCTCTTGCCGGATTGTCGGTGAGCCGAGTCTGCTCCGAACCGTCGGCGTTCATCACGTAGATCTCGCTGTCTCCGTTGCGCGTGCTCGCGAACAGGATCTTCCGCCCGTCGGGGGACCAGTCCGGTTGGAGCTCGAAGGCGGTGGAATTCGGGGTGAGGTCCGTCCTCCCCGTACCGTCTTGGTTGACGGTGACGATATGCGTCGTCGGGACCTCGGGCGTGCTCGCCTCGGTGCTGACGAAAGCGAGCTTGCCATTTGGTCCGCGGTACGTGGCGGCTGCGGGCCACGCGGCTGCCAGCAGGAGCGCCGCCACGGTCGCGATGGAGAGCGCGCTCAGGGCGCCCTGTGCTCGTTGCATCGTGTTCTCCTCAGATTTATTGGTCAGATGGCCAGACAGTAAGGAACGGGGATATGAACGCGAGCGCGTCGATCGTGTCGAGTCGTGAGGAGTAGGCCGTGCCGCTGCCGCTCGGATTCGTGACGTGCGAGCCGATTGCTGCGATCGTGGTGCTGCCGTTGAGGAATGCGGGGCCGCCGGAGTCACCCGGTCCGGTGCCGCCCTGGTCCTGACCGGGGTTGGTGGACACGCGGACGAACTCGCCGCCGTTGGCGTTCGCGTCGTTGATCAGGGTGGCCTGCGCTTGCGCGCGAGCGAACGTGAAGATGGGGATCCGTCCGCCGGGCTGTGGCACCCATGCTTGCGCGCCGTACCCGACCAGTGTCACCGCGGTTCCATTTGCAGCGTGGAGTGAGTTCACCGCCGGCAAGGTTCCGTACGCCGGCAGGCCGACCGGCTGGTCGAGCAGGATCACGCCTAGGTCGTGGCCGATGGACGCAGGAACGCCCGTGCCTTGAGGGGGATCATTGAAGAACCCAGGCTCCGTGTGTGGTGTCCCGGTGAGGTACGGTGACGAGGGGCCGGCGTTCGGATCGAACGTGACGAAGGTCGGCTCGCCGGTGGCAGCGAAGTCCGCCGTGCAGTGACCCGCCGTCAGGAACACCTGCGGCGAGAGCAACGTCCCGGAGCAGAATTCGTCACCGGAGCTCGCGATTCCCACGTACGGATGCGCGGTGCCGTCGGGCGCGCCATGTGTGATCGCGCCGGCCGGCGTCGCCAGCGCGGCGATCGCCAACGCCGTCCCGATCAGGACGCACCGGCGGATCGCGCTGCGGATGAGCGGGGACATCTTTACCTCCTCGCGAGCGACCTGCTGGCTGCAGAGCGCTCAGATCAGGGTCAGTTAGTTCGCGGCTGCGCCGGTCGGGTGCGGCTCAGCTTCTGGCGGCGTTTCGCACAATGAAGTCGTCCCATGTCAGGTCGGCTGGCCCGGCGCTATCGGGTCGGGCGACCGCGTGCAGTCCAACGATGCCAGCGGGCAGCGGGTGGGCTGCGCGGGCCTGTGCCACCACCTTGCCATCCACCAGCAGGCTCAGCGCCACCGCGTCGCCGTCAGGGACACAGCGCGCGACCAGCCGTGCGCGCCGTCCGTTTGCCACCGGCAGCGGCTGAGCCGCCAGGACGCGCGGCGGATTGTTGAGCTTGAGCTCGCGGATGAGCGCACGACGGCCATCGATACCGAGCTCATAGGTGCCCTCCACCGTGCTGGGGGTGCCGTATTCGTGACAGGAGATGACCCGCAGCGCGGCGCCGTGGCGCATCTCGACGTTGACGCCGACGGAGACAGCCGCCGGCAGCTTGGCGTGATGCAGGGCATCGGGGTCGGCCATCTCGACGCTGTTGCGGGGCACGTCATTCCAGTCCCAGCGTCCGTTGCGATGCGGGTCCTGAGGAATGTCGATCCAGCCGTTGTGGTTGTCCGCCAACGAGTCGCGAAAGACGACCGCTCCGTCGGTGCCCGTGGGGATCGATTTGGATCCGCTGCCACATCCGGCAGCGAGCGCGCACAACCCGGCGACCAACACGATCTGCAGTCTCATGGTCCTCACACTTCTGCGTCGAGTCATGGCGGCGAGCCTACGCTCGGTGAAGGCGGCTGTCATCGGGGCGGGCTCCGATCTTCCTCAGGGTGTGCCCGGAGATTGCTGGTTGCGCCGCATTGCGTCTGGGAGCATTCGTGCATGGCGAAACTCGGGGGCTGGGATCGACGTGTTCTCCCGCTTTCGGTGGCGGCCGTGGGACTCGCGCTTGGAGCCTTCGCGGAGTGGCAGGCGGCGCGAGGCGGCATCTGGTCCACGACGATGGTCGTGGTCGACAGCGCTGGGGGAGCCGTGACGCTGCTTGCCGGCATAGTCGTCTGGCTGAGCCGCCCAGAATCCCGAGTCGGCCCTGTCATCACGCTCATCGGCCTCACGTGGTTCCCCGGCGCGTTGGGCTACTCCCGTAATCAGGACTACGTGGACTTTGTCGGCTTCCCGCTGGCCGGCTGGGAAGACGTGGTGCTCGTGGCTCTCATCCTTCTCTTTCCGCTCGGCCGGCTCGGCTCGCGGTTGGCGGTGGTGGCTCTCGCCGGCACGGCTCTTGCGCACCTCGTCTTGAGTCTCGCTCGCCTGCTGCTGCGCGTACCGGTCGACCTGTCGAGTTGTTTCTGTGTCAGCAACCGAATCCTTCCGGTCACGAACCCCGAGGTCTACAACAGCGTCGATCGAGTGGCGTCCGTGGCCGAAGCTTCTTTCGCAATTGCTGCGTTGCTGATTGTCGTTGTTCGCTGGCGGCGCGCCACCGGACCGGCGCGGCGCACCTTTGGCTGGATCGCGCTTGCGGGCGTTGTCGCCGCAGCTCTTGTCTTCTACAACCGCCTTCATACCCGGCTGTTCTCCGACTTCCTGCAGTCCACGCCGACCATGCAGATCGTCATGGACCTGGTGCGCGTGAGCATCCCCCTCGCCGCTGCCGTCGTGCTGCTGCGTGGCCGTTGGGCCCGGGCCCGGGTGGCCGAGCTCGTCGTCGGTTTCTCCGAGCAGGGATTGATCGCGCCGCGCGAGAGCCTGCGCCGCGCGCTGGCGGATCCCACCGTGCAGCTACTGCGTTGGTCGCCGGCCGAGGAGAGCTTCAACGATGAGGAGGGGCATCCTGTCGCCCTGCCCGAGGGTGCCACCGTGCTGGAGGCGGGCGGGGTCCGCCTGGGCGCGTTGATTCACGATCCTGCGCTGCGCGAGGAGCCGGAGCTGCTGACCGCGGTGGCCGCCGCCGCGCGGCTTGCGCTCCACAACGAGCGGCTGGCCGACGAGGTTCGGGCACAGCTCCAAGAGGTGAGAGCGTCACGCAGGAGGCTCCTCGAGGTTGCTGACGCTGAACGCAGGCGCCTCGAGCGTGACCTCCACGACGGAGCCCAGCAGTACCTGCTCGCCGTGAGCCTTGAGGCGCACCGGGCGCACCGCCGGGCCGACGCGCTCGGCGACCAGGCACTCAAGCACCGGCTCCTCGACCTTACCGCGCACGCCGAAACGGCGCTCGAGCAGCTTCGCGGGTTGGCACGCGGCATCCGGCCGCCGGTTTTGACCGAGTCCGGCCTCGGGCCGGCGCTCGAATCGCTGGCGGAGCATTTTCCGCTCCCTGTCGCGCTGGAACTCGACGTCGACGGACGGCTGGATGACGTCGTGGAGGCGACTGCTTACTTCGCCGCCTCCGAGGCGCTGACCAATGTCCTCAAATATGCTGACGCCCGCCACGTCGGAATGAGTGCGGCGTGCCTGGGTGACATGCTCGAACTCCGGGTGCGGGACGACGGCCGCGGCGGCGCGGTGCTCGGAGGGGGCACGGGCCTTCTCGGTCTCGCAGATCGTGTCGCCGGGCTGGGCGGCACCCTCGACCTCGACAGTCCCCTGGCCGAAGGCACCACCGTTCTCGTCAGGATCCCGCTGTCGCCGATTTCGCTGCCTCTGGATCAACTCGCCGAGGCTGCGCGCAGATAGGTGAGCACCGCGGCCACCCGCCGATCCTCACGGCTCTCCTTTCTCAGATCTAGCTTGAGGAAGATCTGGCCGATATGCGTCTCGACGGTCTTGAGCGTGACCACGAGCTGTTCAGCGATCGCGCGGTTCGACAGGCCCTGCGCAATCAGACGTAGTACCTCCCGCTCGCGGTCGGTGAGGTGCGCCAGCGGGCGCGCAGCACTCGATTGATCGACGAGGCGGTCCGCGATCGCCTGGTCGATCACGCAGCCGCCACGAGCGACCCGACGAACGGCATCGAGCAGGCTGTCGATGTCGGCGACGCGATCCTTCAGCAGGTAGCCACGGCGCGCCGCACGATCACGTACAAGACGCAGCGCATACCCGAGCTCGAGGTGCTGCGAGAGCACGAGCACGCCGACGTCCGGATGCGAGCGCGCCAGCCGCTCCGCGGCGACCAAGCCCTCGTTCGTCCGGCTTGGTGGCATGCGAATGTCCACGACCGCGACGTCTGGACGATGGCGATCAATCTCGGCGTACAGCGTTTCGGCGTCTCGCGCGGTGGCCCTGACTTCGATGCCGCTCTCGCGCAGGACCGCAGCGACGCCATCGCGCACGACCGCCGAGTCGTCCGCGATCACCACCGAGAGAGGCCGGGTGGTTTCTTGTTGCCAGTGCACCGACACGACCCCGTGGTGCCCCGGCAAACCGCGCAGCTCCACGTCGCGCTCGTCGTCGAACCAGATGTCATCACCGATCACGTCGTCCACGTCAGCAAGTTCCCGCACTAGGCGAGACACGATTACCTCGCCGCCTCGAGCGAGCGCCGCGATCCGCGCCGCCTTGATGACCGTGCGCCCACGTAGGTCGTCATCGGCAACGGCGGGCTCGCCGGTGTGTAGGCCGACACGCACCCGCAGATCCGGCGCGCTGTCGATCGGAAGCGCACGCTGGACATCAACCGCGCAAAGCAGGGCCGCGCGAGCACTGCGGAAAGCAACCATATACCCGTCCCCGCTGGCCTTGATCTCGTGACCGCCATAGACGCCCACCCGGTCACGCAAGAGCGCCCCGTACTCGGCCAATACCTCGAGCCAGCGCGCCTGGCCGAGGCGCTCCGACAATGCCGCGGATCCCTCGATGTCGGCGCACAGGACCGTCACCGTCGCGGCGAACCCCTGAAGCCGAGCCTCATCCACGAGCGCATACTGACGCAACATCCCATGGCCGGGTAGGGGTGCCACAGCCGTCGTGGCCTGCGGCCGCCGCGAGTCGAGCGACCGCATTCGGCGCCGAAGCTCGCACTGCACCCGCCCTCGAAGGGATACACAACTCGACGCCAAATGTCGACTGGCCCCACCATCCGTGACGTCGGCACCCGCGACGGGCATGTTCGGCGAGCGCTCGTACCCGGCGACGAGCATCTCGAGGCGAATGAGAAGCGTCCCGCAATGCGCGCGGACAGCAGGGACGGCAAGGTCGCTAGCTGCGATCCCTTCCGGTGGCGAGCAGAGCGCTGAAAGCAGCAGCGGAACGCAGCTAGCCGCCCTTGCGGTCCGACTCGTGCAATCGCCCCCAGTTGCGTCCGTCGAGCCACCGCGAGGCGGACAATTCCTTTCGTCCGTTCAGCCAGCGCGGAGCGCATGATCGCCTTGGCGACCAAGCGCAACTTCGCGACCGGGTGATGCTGGCCCGCGGATCCGCTAGCAGCGGCCGCCCGAGACTTGTGCGTTCCTGAGCGAGCGGGGCGCCGAATCGCACGCTGGCGGCGTCACCGGATCGGACGACCTGCGACTGTCTGGCTGCGGCGGTAGACGCGCCGCCTCGAGACGAGTGCGTTAGTTCCCGAGCGGCAGTGTGCGGCACGCGATTGGGCGGTCGCCGGCGAGTAATTGGTGGCGGAGCGGGCGTATGTGGAGCCGCTCGCCCTCGGCGGCGCGCTTTCAGTTCCTGGAAGTCGCGCAGTAATTGGCTCGTGGCGTGACCGGGGTCGGGATCAGGCGCAACGTCTGAGGAACCGCCATCAAATAGAGCTTGGCCCACGCCAGCTGGGCCATCAAATAGAGCTTGGCCCACGCCAGTGGGCGTCTCACGCGCGTGATATCACTGTGCCGGGCGGGGTGGCTACACCTCGTTGAGAGGGCCAAACTGGCCCTCGGTGGGCTCCGCTCAGCAGAACCACGGCTCGGTGAGCCGTGGCCTCCCCTCGGTCGAGCCGGCGAGGATCGGCTCGGGGCGGCCGGCGGGCGACGGCGATCGCCCGGCCGCCTGGAGCGCCGCCGCGCGCACCTTCGCGAACGTCTCGGGGATCGGCTCGGAGCCCGCCGCGCTCTGCTCGACGAGCGCCGCGAGGTGGGCCTGGAGGCGGTCGCTGTCGGGGTCGATCGGGGTCCACGTGTAGCTGAGCCGTTCGGCGTCGTAGCCGCCGAGGTGCGGGTGCATGTCGGGGCGCTCAAGCAGCAGCGATCCCTCGGGGAGCAGCAGCCGGATCGTGTACTGGACCGGATCGACGTTGCCGACGAGGTTGTGCTCGGCCACGAAGTCGAGCATCTCGACCACGTCGCCGGGCGTCGTCCAGGGGGTGAACGGCATCCACGAGGGCCTCACCTCGATCCCGTGCTCGCGCAGCAGCGCGATCGCCCGGGCGGCTTCCTCGGTGGTGTGGCCCTTGTCGAGCCGCTGGAGGATCTCGTCGTTGACCGACTCGAACGCGGAGACGACGAACAGGCAGCCCGCCCGGGCGAGCGCGGGCCACAGCTCGGTGTCGCGCAGGATGTGCTCGACCTTCGTGGTGCAGTCGAAGGTGAGGTCGGGGAAGCGCTCGTGCATCGCCTGCACGACGCGCAGCGAGTGGCGGCGGCCGTTGAGGAAGTCGGGGTCGCCGAAGGTGATGTGGCGGGCGCCCAGCTCGACGAGGCTCGCGATGTCCCGCACCACGGTGTCTGCGTCGACGATGCGGATGCGCCCGTCGTAGACGGGGGGCACCGGGCAGTGGCGGCACCGGTGCACGCAGCCGTGGCTCGCCTCGACGTAGCCCACGAGCCGCTCGTCGCCGCCGAGCGCGAGGTGCGCGTAGCGCTCGAGCGGCGGCAGCAGGTCGCGTGCCGGCGGCTCGAACTGGCCCCGGCCGAGCTGAATGAGCGGCTCGTCCGCTCGCGCGTCGGGCGGACCGCCGGCCGCCAGCTCGCCGACCCAGGCCGTCAGCGCCGGCTCGTACTCGCCGGCGATCGCGCGGTCGGCCAGCGCGCCGACTGTGAGGTCGCGGCTCACCGGCGCGTACAGGCCGTAGAAGCAGACCGGCAGCTCTGGGCGCGCGCGGCGAACGCCGGCCGCGGCCCGCATCGCCAAGCGCATCGCGGTGTGCATCGGCACCGAGAAGGCGGCGGCCTGCGCCCACTCGAGTGCGCCGGCGTCCCAGCGCTCGACCGACAGGTCGAGGCAGCGCACCTCGTGCCCCGCCTTACGCAGCGCAGCCGCCGGTGAGGCCACGTGTAGCGGCTGGTGGCCGAGCTCGTAGGTCGAGACGAGCAGGACGCGCATCGCTTCAGGAGCCTAGCTCCGCGGCGCCGCGCCTGCCGACCGATCACCGGCCGCGGGCTCGACGATGTCGATCTCGAGCCGCGCGTGCGCCGCTCGCAGTGCGTGCTCGACCTGCGCGGGCGTCTCGCCGCGGGCAAACAGGAAGCCGAGGTAGCGATCGCCCTCGGGCAGGGGGCGGACGGGACGGTCGCGGCCGATCGAGATCTCGAGCCCGGCGATGCCGGGCACGGCGCGCGCGTCGTCCTGGCCGCGCACCTCCCGCAGGCGGCCCGCGCGGGGGATCGGAAGCATCATCACGCCCGACGCCGTCGCCTCGCGGCGGAGGTCGCCGAGCGGCAACCCGAGCGCGTGGCGCAGGATCACCTCCTCGAGGCTCACGCCGACGCCGAAGCGAAGCGAGCGCGAGCACAGCCCTCCGATCGAGCGCGCGGCGAGCTCGAGCATCCACACGCGCCCGCGGTGCACGCGCAGCTCCGCGTGGACAGGCCCCTCGCGCAGCCCGAGCGCCGCGCAGGCATCCGCGGTCGTGCGGGTCACGGCCGCGACGATCTCGCCCGGCAGCCGCGACGGCGTGGTGAAGATCGTCTCCTCGAAGTACGGGCCCTCGAGCGCGTCCGGCTTGTCGAACACCGCGAGCGGCTCGAGCGCACCGGCGCGCAGAAGACCCTCAACGGCCACCTCGGCGCCCGGCACGTAGCGCTCAATCAGCAGCGGCCCCTCAGGGTCCTCCCCGGCTTCGGCGAGGATCGCGCGAACCCGCATGGCGGCCGCAGCCGCCGCCCGCGGATCATCCGCCCGGATCACGCCGCGGCTCGCCGACAGCGACAGCGGCTTTACGACGCAGGGCCGCCCGACCTCGGCGGCGACCGCCGCCGAGTCGTCGCCCGGGCCGACCGTGCGATGCTCGGGCTGCGGCACTCCGGCGGCGGCGAGCGCGCGCCGCATCGCAGCCTTGTCGCGCGTCGCCGCCGCAGCCTCCAGCGGGTTGCCGGAGAGCCCCAGCCGCTCGGCCGCGAGCGCGGCCACGCGCACGCCCTGGTCGTCAACGGCCACCACCGCGTCGAGCGGCCTCTCCGCCGCCACCGCCGCGATCGCTTCCGCGGCCACCTCCGGCCGGCGCAGGTCGAGCGTCAACTGGGTATCGCCGATCGACACGAGCCGCCGGTCGGACGCCAGCACGACCTCGGTCCCGAGCGTCCGGGCGGCGGCGAGGAAGTCGGCCGCCCGGTAGGTGGCCGTCGGCAGCAGGAGGAGCACACGAGCCACACCGTTAGCATAGGTCCGGACCGATGAGCGCCGACGATCAGACCTCCGGCGAGCGGTGGCTGGACATGACCAACGCCGCCTACGACAAGGTCACAGGCTTCCTGCTCCAGATCGCCGAACCCGAGCGCCAGGCGATGTGGATCGAGGTGACCGGCACCTCCGCCAACCAATGGACCTGCAGCATCTCGCTCAAGCCGCTCGACGCAGCGGCGCCCCACGACGCCATCGTCCGCCACCGCGACCTCGCGATCGTGGTCCCCGAGCGCGACTTCGACAAGGTCCGCGGCGCGACGATCGATTGGCTGGACGACCCGTTCGGCACCAGCGGCCTCCGCGTAGACAACCCCAACACGCCGAGCCCAGCGATCGGCGCGCCACCGCCCGCCGACCTGAGCGGCCACGTGCCCCAGCGCGTGATCCAGGTGCTTGACCAACAGGTGAACCCGACGATCGCCGCGCACGGCGGCCGCGCCGAGCTCGTGGCGGTCGAGCAGGGAACCGCCTACCTCAGGCTGGGTGGCGGCTGTCAGGGCTGCGCGATGGCGACCGTCACGCTCAGCCAGGGGATCGAGAGGGCGATCATCCAGGCCGTGCCGGAGATCACGAGCGTGGTGGACGTGACCGACCATCAGAGCGGCACGAACCCCTACTTCGAGGCCGCGAAGAAGTAGCGGCGGCCAACGCCACGGCCGAGTGGCCTACCCGCCGATGTAGGACATCTCGTTCGGCAGGCCGGCTGTCGCGGCCGGGCGCAGCTCCGAGTAACGGTCCTCCTGCATGCACCAGATCCCGCCGATCGCCGCGGAGATCTCCGCATCGGACGCACCGCCGCGCAGCAGCGCGCAGGTCGTCGCCTGCGACGGCGAACAGGCAGATGAACAGCTTGCCCTCGGCCGACAGCCGGGCGCGCGTGCAGCCGCCGCAGAACGGCCGCGTCACCGAGGCGATCACACCGATCTCGCGGCTGCAATTGGAGCAGTTCGCCTTCGATCCCCGGCCGGACTGTCGGTCCGTCAAAATGCGACAGCGGCCCCGCTGGCACCAACGGCGGCGCTTCCGCATCCAAATCGAGGAGCATCAGATCCGATCACCGTGACCCTGGCTCCCGCCGCGGACGAATCTGAGAAGTGGTCGGCGCGCCTTGAGTGCCCAACGTGTGCTTATGCGCGTGCGGCGTCCTCGGCGGAGCGACGGCGAACGACATCGCTTCCGCTCCCACGAACCAGCAGCACTCCTGCGACGGCTCTGACGGGCTCGCGACGCTGCCGCTTCCGGGACATAGCGAGTCACGACGCCCGCGCTGGCTCGGCGTACACGCGCCGACACGAACGCAGGCCTCGGCATCGTAGACGAGATCCTTCTCGCTTCTCGCGCAGTAGGAGGGCGCAGCGCCTGTCGACTTCGCTCGGCCTTTGCGGTGCTATCTGCCGGGGCCGACGAACTGGAGGTCGAAGAGATGGCACAGCGCGGGCAGGTCTCCCGCTGAAATCGACTGGCGGCGCCGCAGAATCATGGGCGTACCGGTACGGCTACACGGTTAGCGAACACGACGACGACGCGCCGCGCTCACGTTTGGCGGGCGTACTCGCCGGGCGCCTCTCCCAGCACCTTGTACGCGCCGCTCCCGAGCTGCGCCGGCGCGGGGCGCACATCCCCGGAGCGCTCCGCGAGCCACGCGTCCCAGTCCGCCCACCAGGTTCCGTCGCTCAGCGTCGTCTCGCTCAGCCATTGCTCGGCGCTAGGCGGCGTCAGGGTGTCGGCGGTCCGGTAGTTGGCCCGCTTGTTGGTGGGCGGGTTCACGATTGCGGCGATGTGCCCGCTGTTGGACAGGACGAATCGCTTGGTACCACCCAGCAGCTGTGTCGTCCGATAGCAGTTCTGCCACGGGGTAATGTGATCGGCAATGCCGGCCACGAGGTAGCTGTCGGCCGTGATCCTCGAGAGAACGACCGGCGACCCTAGCACCGTCACTGCGCCCGGCTCCCGGAGGGAGTTCTCCGTTGCGATTGTGAGGAACTCCCGGTGCAAAGCCGCAGGCATCCGCGTCGTGTCGGCGTTCCAGTAAAGAATGTCAAACGCCGGAGGATCCTTGCCCAGGAGCCAATTGTTGACGACGTACGGCCAGATCAGCTCGTTGGGCCGCAACCACAGGAAGACGCTCGCGAGGTCACGGCCGTCGAGATAGCCCTTGCGAGACGAGGCAAGCTTGGCCAACTTTGCGGAGCGCTCCGTGGCAAACGAGTTGACGACGTTGCTGCGCTCGTTGTCGATCACGCAGACCCCGAGCGTGAGGCTGGCAAGGCGGTCCCGCTCGCCGACGTCGGCGAAATGAGATGCCACCGTTGATGCGAGCATCCCCCCAGCACAGTTGCCGATCATGTGCGCGCGGGGCACGTCCGTGATATCCGCGATCGCGTCGAGCGCGTCGATCACCGCCCCGGCGTAGCTGTCGAGCCCCCAGTCGCGGTGACGCTCGTCTGGATTCCGCCACGAGATGGTGAACACCTGTTGCCCTCGGCTCACCAAGTACTCGATAAGGCTCCTACCGGGCGCCAAGTCCGCGATGTAGAACTTGTTGATCATCGGCGGGACGATCAGCAGCGGGACCTCCCGAACCTCCGAGCGGGTCGCCTGATACTGGATCAGCTCGAAGCGCTCATCTCGCACGACCACGGCACCTGGACTCAAGGCGATGTTGCGGCCGAGCGCGAACTCGTCGACGTTCACGTTCGCGGGCAGGCGCGGGGGTCGGCTCACGTCGCGCGCGAACCGTCGTGCCCCCTTGACGAAGTTCAGCCCTCCTGCCTCGACGGTCCGCTTCAGGACCTCCGGGTTGGACCACGCGAAATTGGTGGGCGCCAGCGCGTCGACCATGTTCCCGGCGACAAAGCGCACCTTGCGGTCATCGGACCACTCGAGCTCCGCGTCGTCGATCAGTCCGTTAACGGTCTGTCCGGTGACAAGGTACGTCTGTAGCAGTCGCTGGAAGATCGGGTTCTCCGACCAGCCCGGATCCTGGAATCGACGATCGCCGCGCTCGGGTCCCATTTGCGAACGGCCGACCGTGATCCTGACCAGCTCCTCGACGAGCGTCGAGGAGCGGCTGAGCACCGCACCGGGCCGGCGTGCGAGGCCGGCTGCCAGCCGCACTGCTTCCAGACCGGGAAGAAACCGCGCGACGGAACTCCGGCCGGCTTCGGTCAGGAGCAGGTCGAGCGCGCCCGCGTCTGGCGCATCTTGCACCCCCGGTCCGGGCCGGGGGCCCCGGCCAGCGTCTTTGGGCGCGGCGTGGTCGCGTGCTCGGCTGTCTGCCGTGTCAGCCATGCATCCTCTCAGACCCTGGCTGATCGCGGCATCGCTGCTTACATCTCATAGCCGCCGTTGACTGCCCACACCTGTCCCGTTATGTAAGACGACGCATCGTCCGCGAGGAACGCGACGACGCGCGCCACCTGCTCCGGGTGGCCCGGTCGGTGAATGGGGATCATCGCCTTGATCCGATCCACCGGCTTCTCCTGGATCTCAGCGCTCATATCTTGACCATGTAGAACGTCCCGGACAGGTTCACGCGCAGCACGTTGTGCCGGTCGTCGACGGTCATCTTCGCGATTGGACGATCCTCCGTTACCCCAGCGTTGTTGACGAGGATGTCGGGCCGGCCGCACTCGCTGATCACCTCGTTCACCACGCGGGCGCAATCTTCCGGGTCGCCGACGTTGCCCTGATGCAGGGCTCACGTTCCAACCCGATTCTCGTGACCGATTCGACGAACGAATCGTCCCTTTCACGATTGGAGGAGAACCCGGCGGCGACCGTTGCACACCGGGACGCGAGACGACGGATGATCGCCGCGCCGATGCCACGCGTTCCCCCGGTCACGACCGCCACCCGGCAGGACAGATCGCCAGCCTCTCGAGTTCGCTGCTCGATTGCCGTCGGGGTGGTAGCCATGGCGTCGGCTCCTTTCGTGCCCTGCCGCCGCGCGAATGCTGGCGTCACCATACGCCCCGCTGCCGGTTCAGTGGACCTGGCGGTCCTGGCCAGCCCAGTATGGGTCGCGCAGGTGGCGCTTGAGGATCTTACCCGCGCCCGACTTCGGCAGCGCGTCGTCGCGGATCTCCATCGAGCGCGGGACCTTGTAAGGGGCGATCAACGCCCGAACGTGCAGGATGAGGACCGCCTCGTCGAGCTCTGCGCCGGCCCGCGGCACGACGACGGCGTGCACGCGCTCGCCCCAACGGGGATCGGGAACGCCGAATACCGCGCACTCCGCGACATCCGGGTGCTCGTATAGGGCCAGCTCAACCTCGGTGGAGTACACGTTCTCGCCGCCGCTGATGATCATGTCCTTGAGGCGATCGACGATGTACAGGTATCCGTGCTCGTCGGCGTAGGCCATGTCGCCCGACCGGTACCAGCCGTCTGGCGTCAGGACGAACCGGGTCTCCTCCTCGCGCTTCCAGTACCCGAGCATCACGTTGGGTCCGCGAACCCAGATCTCGCCTGGCTCGCCTGCGGGAAGCGGCTCGCCGGTCTCCGGGTCGCGCACCTCGCACTCCACGCCGACGACCTCTGCCCCGGCTGAGTCCAGCCGGCTTACGTAGGCCTCCTCTCCGGCCGCCCCACGGCGGTGGTCGTCGGCGGTTGACTGGGTGACCAGCGGAGCCGCCTCCGTCATCCCGTACATCTGTGTGAAGTCGCAGTCGAGCAGCGCCATCGCTCGCCTCTGAGTCTCCTTCGGCATCGGCGAGGCGGCATACATGAGCAGCCGGAGGCTCGAAAGGTCGCGCGGGGTCTCCTCGAGGTGATCCATCAGCATCCCGATCATCGTCGGGACGAGCAGCGTGAGGGTGATCCGTTCGCGCTCGATCGTCTCGGCCGCCGCATCGGCGCGGAATCCGGGAAGGATCACGTGTGTGCCCGCTGCCCAGGTCATCGCGAACGTCTGCGAGGTGTCGGCCACATGGAACATCGGCGCCGCGTGCAGGTAACGGTCCGAGCGGACGTGGCCGCAGGCGATGGTGAACTGCTTGGCGTTGGCCATCAGGTTGCGGTGGCTGAGCATCACCCCCTTCGGCTTCCCCGAGGTCCCGCCCGTGTACACGATCGCCGCGAGCGTGTCCTCGTCGAATTCGGGGAACGGGGCCGCCGGGCCTTGTAGCAGCTCGTCCCAGGCGATCGCGTCCGTTGGCGGCTCCGGCTCCGCGCCGATGTACACCAGCCGGCGCAACGACGGGCAGAGGCCCATCAGCTCGCGACCGACCTCGAGGTGGTCATCGTCGACAAGCAGCGCGACGCATTCGCAATCGTCGACCATGAACGCGAGCTCGGGCGGCGCCAAGCGGAGGTTGAGGTCGTTAATCACGCGGCCGTGGGCCGGGACGCCCAGCCAAGCCTCCAGATGGTCACCGGAGTTGTACGCGAGCACCGCCACGCGGTCGCCCCTCGCGACGCCGAGTTGCTCTAGGCCGGTGGCCAGGGCGGAGAGGCGGTCGTGCACCTCTCCCCAGGTACGCCTGACGCGACCGTCGATGATCGCCTCGCCGTCAGCCTCGATTCGCGCGGCGCGTCGCAGCGGCCAAGCCACAGTTGCGTACACGATCCTCTCCTCTCTGTCGTCGCCGCCCGTTGACGATCGGGCTGCCTCGCTTCAGCCGACCTCCACGATCGCCGCCGCTCCGGTGTCGCCCGCCGCGCATCCCACGAACATGCCGCGCCCGCCGCCGCGATCGTACAGCGCCCACATCAGCTCGATGATGCCGCGGGCGCCCGTGGGCCCCTGCGGGTGCCCGTAGATCAGGCTGCATCCATACGGATTCATCGCATCGAGATCGCAGCCGGTCTCTCGCGCAAACCACAGATCGTTGACCGCGAACGGATTGTGCGTTTTGATCAGGTCGATGTCCTTGAACGAGAGCTCGGCGTCGGCGAGGGCCCGCTGCGCGGCGGGAACTGGCGCCTTGGGCATCCGGGCCGGCTCGACGCGCGCGAACGCGGTCGACACGATCCTCGCCACCGGGCCGTCGACGCCCACGTCCCGAGCCTGCGCGGGGGTCGTGACGACGAACCCCGCCGCGCCGTCGGCTGGATGCGTCTGCGTGCCGTAGCTGACGACGCCATCGGGCTGCACCGGCTTCAGCGACGCTAGCCCCTCCTCAGTCGCCGGGCGTACGCCCCAGTCCGAGGCGATCTCCTCGGGCTTCCGCCGGCTGCCAGCGGTGATCGGAACCATGTAGCGCTTCTGGAAAGCGCGGTCATCCGCCAGCGACTCCTCGTACTGCTGCCAGCGCCGCAGCGTAACCTCGTCGAGCTGACGCTTCTCAAAGCCGCTTTCCCTGGCGACGGATTCCGCCGTGAACAACATCGACTCGCCGGTGTTCGGATCCGCGTCGAAGCTGTCCAGCACCCAGTTCTCGCTGCTCGGCGTCCCGCCCGAGCTGGCCGCCGACGGGTACACAACGTGCGGTCCGTTGCTCGTGCGGTCGGTGGTCACCACCAGTCGGGCCCCCATCGGCGACCCGTTCTGGCTGGCGGCCGCGGCGTGCAGGCACGCGACCGAGGTGGCGCACGCCTGCGCTATGAGCGGCCCCGAGACCGTCCCCAGACCCAGCCGCGCAGCGAGCGTCGGCACGCCGTAGAAGGAGTGCAACTGCGGAATCGTCGTGCCTAGCACGAGTTCGTCGAACGGCCAGTTGACGCCGCGCTCAGCCAGGCCGCGCTGCGTCACTTGATGGGCCAGGTCGAGGCTGCTGATCTCGGCGGCGGGCCCCTGCCAGCGCACGAACGGCGACGACCAAGCCGCATCCAGAGGGATGCACGCGTCATCAAACCTCATCTCGTCCCTCGCTTATGCGGTTGGGAGGCCGTGTAATCAGACTGACACGTGACGACCTCGTTGGCAAGGCGTACCCTCCCCCGAGGCGCCGGCACCGCTAGGAGGACCAATGAGCAGCCAGGTCCCCCGAGCGCTACAACACCAGCACACTGGTCGATACAACCTTGAGGCTGGCCGCGGCGACAATATGGCGATCCGCCGCGACGGCCAGCAGGTCACGTATGCAGAGCTGCACGAGCGCATGTGCCGCTCCGGGGGTCTACGTGTACGAGGGCCGTGCCGACGACATCATCAAGATCGGCGGCCTATGGCCTCGCCGATCTCGATCGAGGCGGCGCTGATGGAGCACCCTCGCGTCCAGAAGGCCGCCGCGATCGGCGTCGAGGCCGAGTACACCACCCGCGTCAAGGCTTATGTCGTCTGCCGTCGTGAGCCGGGACAGATCGGCGAGGAGCTCACGGTCGAGCTCCAGACGTGGTGCAAGAGCCGGCTCCGCCAGTACGAGTACCCCTACTTCATCGAGTTCGTTGACGAGCTCTCCCGAAAACGCCTACCGGGAAGATCCATCGCTTCAAGCCCCGGGACCTCGAATGAGGCGTAGCGGTGCAGTTGCCGCGACCCATCCCCCAACCGGTAGAAGGGACGCGAGACAGATTACTTGCGCTCGTCACGGTGATGATGCATGTGATAGTCTCCGGCGTCCTGAGGATGGGAGCCGAATTGAGCGCAGCTGCGGCTGTCGCTGAGTTGGGAGCGAATGACGAGGCGACGGCCGACGAGATGACCGCCGCGGAGGCGCAGACAGCAGACGGGTTCGCCAGAACCGTCGTCGTCGACGGGCTCCAACTGAACGTGGTCGTCGGGGGGGAAGGGCGCCCGCTCCTGGTGATTGGCGGGATCGGCGCCAACGTGGAGATGTGCGAGCCGTTCGCCCGGGCGCTGAAGCACGTACGGCTGATCATGTTCGACATGCCCGGCTGCGGCGCCTCCTCGACGCCCGCGCGCCCGATTAGCTTCGGTGGGCTGGCGTCGCTCATCGAGGGGCTGCTCGATGAGCTTGGATATGACCGAGTCGATGTGCTCGGCGTGTCGATGGGAGGCGGGGTGGCCCAGCAGCTTGCCCGACAGGCTCCCGACCGCGTGCGGCGGCTCGTGCTGGTGGCGACCGGTTGCGGAGTCGGGATGGTGCCCGGCCGTCCCTGGGCGGTCGCGCTGCTTGCCTCACCGCTGCGCTACTACTCCACCGGTTTCTTCAAGCTGGTGGCCCCGATCTTCCTCGGAGGGGAGAAGTGGAAGGATCGCAGCTTCGTTGACGAGCATGCCGCAGCTCGTCGTGTGAAGCCGCCTAGCGTGCGCGGGTACTACCTCCAGGCCCTGAGCGGGCTGACGTTCTCGAGCCTCCCCTGGCTGCACACTCTCCCGCACCAAACCCTCGTGCTGAGCGGCGACGATGACCCGATCGTCCCTGCAATCAACGGCGCGGTGCTCGCGAATCGCATCCCCAACGCCCGGCTCCGGATCATTCGAGGAGGCGGTCATCTCTTCATCCTTGACAGCGCGGATGAGGTCGCGCCGCTGGTCGAGGAGTTCCTCGCGGACCCTGGACTTCCAGACAACATGGCTGACCCGCCACGGCGAACCTGATGGCCAGCCGCCCCTTGTGCACAGCCGGCGCCGTGGGGACGCTCGTGCGGTACAGCATGGTGTGGCCGATATTCGTCGCTCGCGAGGTGCTCGCCGCCTATGACGACGCGCTTTCGTTCTGGATGAACGCGATCCTCGGGGACGAGTGGGACGAGGGCGGACCCGATGAGGCTCGGCACAGCTAGCGCCAGCGCGCCAGCTGATCGCCAATCTCGAGTCTGCCCCCTCCGTCAAGACCGGCGAGGCGTTGACGCACCGCCCGATCCCCCTCTGTCAACGTCCGGCGAGACGCTCACCATCGAGAATCTATGAACCCTGGACGCCAATGAAGCTCGCGGTGGGGATAACGCTGCCGCCGGCCGCGACGACCACCGAGCTGTAGGTGAACTGGGATTCGTGGCGGCGGCCGCGACCCGCAGAAGGGGCGCCCGACCCGGAGCTGGTTGAGCAGGCCGATGCGTCGGAAGTTCCCGGCGCAGTACGAGCTGCGGATCTAGCAGCAGGCTGACGCTGGCACCACGCCCGGAGAGGTCGATGAGCTGCTGCGCCGCCAGGGCTGTACACGCGCTTGACGTGGCGCAAGCAGCGCAGGGACGGTGCGCTGAAGAAGCGCGGCCAGCCGCGGGGCGCAACCCGGCCGATCGTCGCGATCAGGAGATCGCGGACCTGCGTCGTCGCGGACGCGGAGCTTGCGAAGGCCAGGTAGGTGATCGAGATCCAGGCAAACGTCTCTGCGCTCTTTCAGCAGCTGCTCGGTACCAACGGGCGAAAGAGCACCGAGCGATGACTGCGAGACGGTTGACGCGCTCGCGCCGGCGATCGTCACCCGCCCGGCATGCCGAGCGGGGATCCCAGCTTCGGGCGCTCCGAGTACGCGACCTAGCGGTCGAAGCTCTTGCGGCCCACCAGCGCAGCCGCGCACTCGTTGTTTTCGCTCCGCGCGGGGCGGGGCGGAGCTGGGCAATTGCTGATCGGGTGAGCTAGCGGTCGATGACGACCTTCAGGGCCCTGGTTTCCGCGGCCCGGCCGAACGTGTCGTACGCGTCCAGCATCTCGTCCAGCTTGAAATGGTGCGTCGCGA
The DNA here is from genome assembly GCA_035693425.1 of Solirubrobacteraceae bacterium. GTDB lineage: Bacteria > Actinomycetota > Thermoleophilia > Solirubrobacterales > Solirubrobacteraceae > Palsa-465. The sequence goes on along the minus strand of DASSGR010000045.1, from coordinate 9,503 downwards.
AATTGTCGACGTTCAGCTTGCCGCTGGCGACCAGCTTGAGCAGCATCGGCGTGGTGTTGGCGTTGACCAGCCCCATTGAGATCGAGATGTTGTGAATCCAAAGGTTCTGCAGTTGCAGGTCCACCGGCTTTCCATGCACGCCGATGTTGGCCACGCGCCCACCCGGCCGCACGATCTCGGTGCACATCTGGAACGTCTGCGGAACTCCGACCGCCTCGACCGCCACGTCCACGCCCCACCCATCGGTCAACGCCATCACCTGCTCCTTCCACTCCGGGGAGGCAGGGTTCACGCCGTCCGTGGCCCCGAACTTCTTCGCCTCCTCCACCCGGTTGGTGTCAAGATCGACGGCAATGATCCGCGACGCTCCGTACAGGCCTGCCGTCGACACGACCGCGAGCCCGACCGGACCGGCACCGACCACGGCGACCACGTCCCCGGGCTTGACCTGGCCATACTGAACGCCGATCTCGAATCCGGTCGGCAGGATGTCCGAGAGCATCACCCCCTGCTGGTTGGTGACGTTCTCGGGCACCTTGTACACCGATGTCTCGGCGTACGGCACCCGCACGTACTCGGCCTGAGTGCCGTCGATCAGGTGGCCGAACACCCAGCCAATCCCCGACGCTCCCTCATCACCCAGACAATGCGCGAAGTTGCCCTGCTGGCAAAAGCTGCAGCGACCGCACGACTTGATGCACGAGATGATCACGTTGTCGCCGACCGCCAGCTGGGTCACCGCTGCGCCAACCTCGGTGATCGTGCCGACACCCTCGTGACCGAGGACGCGGCCCGGCGTGACAGCGGGCACGTCGCCCTTCAGGATGTGCAGGTCGGTCCCGCAGATCGTCGTCGTGTCGATCCTGACGATGACGTCCGTCGGTTTCCGGATCTGCGGCTCAGGGACATCGGTCCAGGACTTCTCGCCGGGGCCGTGATACACGAGCGCTTTCATGGCATCCTCTCTCTCCCTGCCGATACGGATTCGGATCGCGGTTAGTGGATGCGGATCGACCGCGTTTAGCGGTGTCCGACGACTCTACAACGGCCAGACACCGTGGCGGAGAAAGGCGATGTCTGCGGGCGCTGGACCAGCGGCAGTCTGATCGAAGTGACTCCGCCCGCCGGCCGGCGAGCAGCTGGCGCGGACGACTCGCCGGCGTCGCAACGGGCTAGATCCAACTTCTGCGCTCCCTGGATTCCGAGACCTCGTCGGCGCTGGGGTTGCGCGCCTTGCCATCCGGTCTCGGAAATGGCGTGGGCGGTTACGTCCATCGAGGGTTCGAATCCCTCCGTCTCCGCTTTGCGCCGAAACGGGTCCGAACGGTCCAACCGAGGGCGTTAGGGAAGCGGGCCGGACTGGTCACTCAGGTGGTCCGTCCCGTCCGCCAGCTGTATCTCTCGAGAATGGGCGACCTAGCGCCTCGTGCGCTGGGCCGGTACGGTTGTTGACAAGCGAGCGTCTCGGGTTTGACTGGGAGGGACGACGTGCGAAGACTTCAGGCGATCCGGCCGTGCGGCCGCCGTGAGGCGGGCGTTGGCTGGTGACGAGCGAGGGCAGCCATGACGCAACGGTCGCTCCCGGCGTGCTGCGGGTGCTGGAGGTCGCGCGGGGGGTTCTGTCTGACCTTGATCTGGATTCGCTGCTTGAGCGCGTCGTCGAGGCCGCGCGGGAGGTGTCGGGCGCAGGGTATGCGGCGCTTGGCGTTGTTGACGAGTCGCGTTCTGGGCTTGAGCGGTTCATAACAGCCGGGATCGACGCGGAGACCCGTCTTCGGATCGGTGATCTGCCGCGGGGCCGGGGCGTGCTCGGCGAGCTGATCGAGCGTCCCGAGACCTTGCGGCTTGATGACGTGGGCGCCCATCCGCATTCTTTTGGGTTTCCGGTCGAGCATCCGCCGATGAAGACGTTTTTGGGAGTGCCGGTGTTCGTCGGCGAGCGGCCGTTTGGAAACCTGTACCTGACCGAGAAGGCCGGCGGCGAGCCGTTTAGCGAGGTTGACGCGCAGATGGTCGAGCTGCTGGCGCAGTTCGCCGGCGTGGCGATCGATCATGCGCGGCGTTATTCGGTTGTGGATGCTCGGCGAACCGAGCTGCAGCACACCGTTGACACGCTGGACGCAACTGTGCAGATCGCGCAGGCGCTCGGTGGGCAGACCGATCTGAACGCGATCCTGGAACTTGTGGCCAAGCGCGGACGGGCGTTGGTGTCTGCGCGCGCGCTGGTGATCGAGCAGGTGGACCGCGGCCGCATGGTGATCGCGGCGGGCGCCGGCGAGCTGCCGGCTGGCTTGGTCGGCCAGCACGTGGACCTCGACGACAGCCTCGCGAGCGCGGCGCTTCGTACGCTCAGGACGCTGCGTCTGGAAGACGCTCCCAATAGGGCGAGGTTTGAGCGGCACGGGCTTGGCCGGCTTGGCGTCGGCGCGAGCGCCGGTCTGATCGTTCCGCTTCTGTTTCGAGGTAACGCGTATGGCGTTCTGATCGCGCTGGACCGTGTAGGCGGGCCGGCGTTCACTACGGCGCAGCAGCGGCTGCTGGAGGCGTTCGCGGCCAGCGCGGCGACTGCCCTCGCGACGGCGGAGTGGGTCGAGGCAGAGCGCGGCCGGCAGCGGCTGGCGGCGGCCGAGCAGGAACGGACCCGGTGGGCGCGGGAACTTCACGATGAGACTCTCCAGAACCTCGCCTCGCTGCGGCTCGGTCTCGCGGCGCAACTCAAGCAGCCGACTCTCGAACCGACGATCGTCGCCGTCAAGGACGCAGTCGCGCAGCTCGAGGAGGAGATGGCCACGCTGCGCTCGTTGATCACCGAGCTTCGCCCTGCCGCGCTCGATGACCTGGGTTCCGAGGCAGCGATCAGGGACCTCGCCGACCGTGCCCGTGGACGGGGGCTAGAGGTGGATCTCGCGATCGACCTGGCCTACGAGCAGGGGCGCCTGCCGGACCGCCACACGATCGAGCTCGAGACCGCGCTGTATCGCATCGTTCAGGAAGCGCTGACCAATGCGGTCAAGCATGGCGGCGCCCGCCGGGCGGTGATCGAAATACAAGAAGATCACGACACCGTTCGCGTCACTGTCCGGGACGACGGTCGCGGCTTTGACACCGCGGCCCAGACCAGCGGTTTTGGGCTGCTCGGCATGCGCGAGCGTGTCGAGCTTCTCCGCGGAACCATCGAGGTCGAGTCATCGCCGCAGCGAGGCACAACCGTCACAGCCACACTCCCACCCCTGCGAAGCCACGCCCAGACCGCCTGATCGTCAGCGACGCGGCAGCTGACCGCGCTGGGGACGGTCACCGATCTCCCTGAGACGAGGGCTTCTGTATTGCGCGCCGCGGGCGGCATCCCGGACCGCGTCAACCAGCTCCAGATCCGCCTGGTGTTTGAGCACGAACCCGGTCGCCCCCGCTCTCAGCGCCTGATCGGCGAGCATCGGGTTTTCGTGCATGGTGATGACCACGACCGCGGTGCGCCGTGATCGTTCGCGCAACCGGTTGATCCGCTCGGCAATTGACCCATCGGCCATTGCGAGATCGAGCACCAGCACGCGCGGGTGATGTACCCCCAACTCGCGGATCGTGCCTTCGAAGTCGGTTGCCTGGGCAACAACCTTCATGTCCGGCTCGCGCTCGAGCAGCAGCCTCAGATTGCGTCTCAGACCGGCATGCCCCTCGGCCAGGATCACCCGGATCGCAGCGCCCTCAGACTCGCCCCGGAAAGGGTCACCGTCAACCACATGCAAGCGCCCCGACACACCAAGAACGTAATCCGGCGATGGACTTCGTGAGACCGGGAAAGTTCACCGATTTGCCGCGGCTCAGTACGGATCTGCGACGACCGCGCCGCCACCGGCGTCGTGAGCCTGTGACGCGGGACGGGCGTGCCGGTCCTGGAGGATCTGCGGCTTTGCCGCGCCGCTTGGCCTGGATTTCTCCGATGCGCGGGCACCCGCGAGAGCGACGCTCGCGGTGTGCGCTCAACTAACAGCGAGCCCGGCATCGATCTGTTTTGGCTGCCGCTTGGCGCGGGCGGCCACTTCGTGCGCCTCAACGGACGGGCCTACGAGGCGCTCGCCGCTCGGGTCACCCGGCGACCCGTCCAGAATCTGTATCACTCCGCACTCCAGGTGCGCCTGCCGGAGGGGCGGTTCGTGATCGAGCAGGCGCCCGTGCGAGCCAGCGACGGGCACGAGCGCGGGGTCGTCGCGCAGGGGCCAGTCGGCGCCAGATGGGCAGGCCGGCTGCGGATCTTTCGCTACGAGGTGCGCTGCTGGCGCGATGGGTTCATCCCGGACCTCGCCGAGGCCGTCGAGAGCCCGCAGCGCCTGAGCGACGATGTGGAGCACGCGCGGCAGCTGATCGCCGCAGCGCCGTCGATGCCCACGCCGGTATGGGGACGCGACGAACGGCGAGATGTGGAACTCGAACTCGATCATCGCCTGGCTAATCGCCCGCACCGGCTTAGACGCGGAGGCGATCCGGCCGCCGGCGGGTGGACGCGCCCCGGGGTGGCATGCGGGCATCGTTGTCGCGCGTCGACAGCCGCTTCGGGGGCCTGGCACGTCCGAGACGAACTGGGCGTGGGGCCGGCAGCCCGTCGGACCCGGGGCAAGGAGCCATCCTGATGGCGCCCGATCCGACAGCCGCCGCCCGGGGTTGGGACCCCGCGGTCGATGACCGCCGTCAGGCCTCGGGGCGGAGCGCATACCCTGGTCCCGTCACAGCCGGTCGGCTCTTCGTCGGCGGTTGAGCGGTCGTGGCCGCCGTGCGCGCTTTCCGCGCAAACCGGGTCTCAGACGAACCCACGGCGAAGTCGCGCCGCGACACCAAGGCAGGTCTCGGCCGTATGGCGAACCTAAACGTACGGCTGCAATCCCCCGGGAGCAGAAGCGTCAACCGCTGCTTCAGGGAACGGCGACACTTCCTCGTTTCGTGACAGCGGCCGTCTGCATTTGCGGCTGCCAGGCTCGGCGCTTCATGTGCTAGGACCCGGCGATGGCCGACGAGCAGCGCCCGGAAAAAGCGCCGGCACTCGTGTCAGCCGGCGGGCAGGACCGCGGGCTCCTGCACTCGAGGCTCGGTTTGAACATCGGTCAGGGCGGATCGGCCAGCCTGGTCACCGTGCTCGTGGCGCTAGCGGCCAATCTGCTGGTCGCGGTGGCCAAGTCGGTCGCGGCCGCGATCACGAGATCGGCGTCGCTGACGGCTGAGGCGGCGCATTCGTGGGCGGACACGGGAAACGAGGTCTTTCTGCTACTGGCGAACCGGCGGGCGGCTCGTCCGCCTGACCAGCGCCACCCGCTAGGTCACGGGCGCGAGGCCTACGTGTGGTCGCTGTTCGCCGCGCTGGGGTTATTCGTGGCTGGTGGCGCGGTGTCGATCACGCATGGCGTCAACGAGCTGCGCGCGCCGTCGCCGGCCGAGCACTTCGCCGTGGGTTACGTCGTGCTGGGCATCTCCGCCGTGCTCGAGGGGGCGTCGTTCGCTCGCTCTGTCCGCCAAGCCAGTCCGGAGGCCGAGGCGCTGCAGCGGGACCTGATCGAGCATGTGATGGCGACGTCCGATCCCACGCTGCGCGCAGTGTTCGTCGAGGACGCGAGTGCGTTACTCGGGCTGCTGCTGGCGGCCATGGGGCTGGCCGCCAATCAGCTCACTGGGTCGGTGACGCCCGATGCGATCGGGTCGATCCTGATCGGCCTGCTGCTCGTGGTCGTTGCTGTCCTGCTGATCAACCGTAACCGCCAGTTCCTTGTCGGCGAGGAAGCCGACCCGCGGGTGCGGGGCGCCGTCCTGCAAGCGCTGCTGGCCCTGCCTCAGGTGCAGCGCGTGACGTACCTGCGGCTCGAGATCGTGGGGCCGAGATTGATCTCCGTCATCGGCGACGTCGATCTTGCCGGTGACGACGTCGAGTCGAACGTGGCGGTCAGGTTGCGTGCCCTGGAGGCGCTGATCAGTGCATCCCCGGCCGTCGCGGGCACGGTGCTGAGCCTGTCCGCGCCGGACGAGCCCTCCCTGACGGTCTGACTCGACCCGTGCGCCACTGCGCCGCCAGGCCCCGACGCCGGATTTCATGCCACGAGACGCGCACTCGTCTCGCCGACCGCGCAACCTCAGCCACCCGGGAGCTGAACGACCGCCAGCCATGTCACCGCCCATCCTAGACCCAACCCCGCGGGCTCAACATATCCCGGGGTTCTGGCGTGCGCGCAAGAAAGCGCTAGGGCGCGCGTCGCCTCGGCCGTAGCGTCAGGGATGGCCGGCCGTCCGCCCGACCGGCGCACCGCGGCCCATCCGAAGGAGGAGCTAGTGAAGATTGAAGATTACGCGTTGATTGGTGACCTGCGCACCAGCGCGCTCGTGGGACGCGACGGATCGATCGACTGGCTGTGCCTTCCGCGTACGGACTCGGCGGCGTGCTTCGCCGCGCTGCTTGGTAGCGAGGAGAATGGCCGCTGGCTGCTGTCCCCGTCCGCGCCGGTGCGGCGGGTATCGCGGCGCTACCGCGAAGGCACTCTGATCCTGGAGACCGACTTCGAGACCGACGCGGGTACGGCGAGAGTGATCGACTTCATGCCGCTGCGCGACGGTGGCGCGCCACAGCTCGTGCGCATTGTCGAAGGTCTGCACGGGGAGGTGGTGATGCACATGCGGTTCATCGCGCGATTTGACTACGGCTCGCTGATTCCGTGGGTGGAGCGGACGGCCGACGGGATCCTCGCGCTGGGAGGTCCCAACGCTCTGCACGTTTCCACGACCGCAGCGATGCACGCGGATGATCTGACGACGGTGGCCGACTTCACTGTCCGCGAAGGGGTGCGCGAGCGCTTCTCGCTGATGTGGTTCCCGTCCTACGGTGAGTCTCCGGCGGTCGAGGATCCCGATTCTGCACTCGCCAGAACAGAAGCGTATTGGCGGGATTGGTCGTCGCGATGCACCTACCGTGGCGAGTGGCGCGAGGCGGTACTGCGCTCGCTGATCACCCTGAAAGCGCTCACCGATCAGGAGACGGGCGCGATCGTGGCCGCTCCGACTACGTCGCTGCCGGAAGACCTCGGTGGCGTGCGTAACTGGGACTACCGCTACTGCTGGCTGCGTGACTCGGTGCTGACGCTTGACGCCCTGCTCGAGGGTGGCTACGTCGACGAGGCGCTCGCGTTCGGGCAGTGGGCGCTTCGCGCGGGCGCCGGGGACGTCTCGAAGCTGCAGATCATGTACGGCACCGAGGGCCAGCGCCAGCTCGAAGAGATCGAGCTCGACTGGCTCCCCGGGTATGAGGGGTCGCGTCCGGTGAGGGTCGGCAACGCGGCCGCCAAGCAATTCCAGCTCGACGTCTACGGCGAGGTTGCCGGAGTCGCGTACGCGACGAGCATGGTTACCGGCAGCATCGACGGTCACAACTGGCCGCGCGTGCGCGCGCTCGTCGAGTACCTCGAAACGGCCTGGGAGAAGCCTGACGACGGCATCTGGGAGGTCCGAGGGCCGCGCCGGCACTTTGTGCAATCGAAGGTGATGGCGTGGCTGGCGTTCGACTGCGCGGTGCGCCTGGTGGAGCGGTTCGAGCTCGACGCGCCGTTGGCGCGCTGGAAGCAAATCCGCGCGCGAATTCACAAGCAGGTGACCGAGAAGGGCTACGACCCGAAGCGAAAGACGTTCACCCAGTACTACGGATCCCAGGAGCTCGACGCCGCCGTGTTGATGATCCCGATCGTGGGGTTCCTGCCCGGCACAGACGAGCGGGTCACCGGCACGATCGACGCGCTTCGACGCGAGCTCGGCCATGACGGGTTCATCTCGCGCTACTCGACCACCGCGACCGACGACGGACTGCCCGGAAACGAGGCTCAGTTCCTGGCCTGCTCGTTCTGGCTCGTCACGGCGCTCGCGATGAACGCACGCGCCGACGAGGCGCGAGAACTGTTCGAGCGCCTGCTGTCGCTCGGCAACGACCTAGGGCTGTTCTCGGAGGAGTACGACGTCACCCACGAGCGGCTGATCGGGAACTTCCCCCAGGCCTTCACGCACCTCACGCTCGTCGCGGCCGCCAAGACGCTCGCGAACCCGACCGCCGACGTGGCCGCCCGATACGTGGATCCGCAACCCGTGCACCATGGCGACCGGTGAGTGTTCGATTCAGCTCGAAGTTGGCCAACTCGCTTCAAGCCGATCGGTTGCACGCCGCCGCCCGGAGCGGTAGGCGAGCCCGGCGGTCCGCGGTCCGCGGCTGGCAATCAACCGGGACTGGCACGACACGCTCCCGCAGCGGCTCGCGGCCTACCTATCACTGATCGTGCCATGCCCGAAACGTTCGGGGGCGCCGACGATCCCCTTCTGCAGACTCAAAGCCGAGGGCATCGCGAACAGCGACGGAGCTCCCCCCGCCGTCAACCCAGCGAGGTGTCCATCACGAGCGTCAGCCAGGCTCGGCCCTCGGCCAGTGCTCGCAGCGTCGTCCTCGGTCGCATTGAAGCTCGCCGGTGAGCGGGCGGTCGCACGGCAGGTGGGTGCGCAGCAAGTCGAAGGTACGCGCGTGGGAAAGGGGAGAATGCACGCGTCCGCTCGAGCGGATGCCTGGCTGATGGCCGTCGAGCCCGCCGATCGCGGGCACGCGCCGATGAGCCGAGAGCCAATCCCAGCGACGCAAATGATCGGCCGCGGGCGGTCAGTGCCTAGCGCTTGGGCCGCGTCATCCACTGCGGCGTTGCCTCGTCGTCTGCGAGCAACGCGTGAGCCACACGCCGACGCGCGCGGTGCAGCCTGGTCGTGATTGTGGCCTCGCGCACCCCGAACGCGCGGGCAGCTTCGCGATACGAGAGGCCGACCACGTCGATCGCGACGAGCGCGTCGCGGAAGTCTTCGGGAAGCACGGAAATGGCGGCGTATACCTCCGCCGCCTCGACACTTGCTTCAGCCCTTCTTGCGCGTCGGTCCTCGACGAACTCGAGTTGATCGGGAAGGGGCTCGGTTCGCGGTCGCCGCGAAGCGGCTCGACGGGTGGTCAGGAACGTGTTCCGGAGTGCCCGCAGCAGATAGCCGATGTCATCGTCTGCTCTCAGAGTCCGTGGTCTGCGTAGAACGCGCGCAAACGTTTCCTGGACTAGATCCTCGGCCTCCTCTCGCGATCCACACAGAGCCCTGGCTGCTCGGTACAGCCGGTCGATGTGATCGCCAAGCGCTTGAGGATCAAGCTGGCGCTCATGGAGCATTTCGGTCGTTTCGACCTCGCGGAGAGACCGTCGCCCGCCGTGCGGGGGGCGAGGTCCGGGCCGGCTGGTGCCGAGAACAGACATTCAGCTGGAGTGACCGCTGTGCCGTCGCGCGCCGCGGCGTCGCCGAAGCCAGCTCAGCGTCAATGAGCCGAGAACGGCTCGTTTCACGTTGTCACCTCCGTTCGGACTGACCGTCGATGAGAACCTATGGGCGAGCGGCGCACCATCCGAGACGCGCTGTCGGCATGCGCGATACGACAGACGTCTGACGCTGATGACGGAGGTGCCGCGCAATCG
>DASSGR010000044.1:0-17486 GCA_035693425.1 Solirubrobacteraceae bacterium | reverse complement strand
GAGCGGCGATTGCACGACCGAGATCTTCCAATAGTCCTCGCTGACAAATAGGGTTCCCATCCGAGGGAATCGGAGGGTGCTGTCATGAACTATTCGCCGGTGTTATTCCGCGACCGCCCGCGGCCCGTGCAGATCATCCTGGGCGGGGTGATCCCAGCCGCGATCGGAGCGCTCCAAGGCGTGCTGATCGGCGTCTCGCCGCTCGCGTACTGGATCGTCGCGGTCCTGGCCGGCGTGGGCGGGTTCGTCGCAGGCTTCGAGCACCGCGACGGGTGGGGCGGAGCGGACCGCGGCTTCTTCGGCGGACTGTTCTACGGGATCGGCCTGCTGGTCGTCCACGGGCTGATCGGCAACACGGCGAAGGTCTCGCTGGGGAGCTTTCCGCCGCTGCTGGCGGTGATCACCGCGATCATCGGAATGTTCCTCGGCGCGGCCGGCGGGCGGCTCGCCAGGATGCAGCGCGAGCGACAGGGCATCTTCATCACCGACGAGCACATCGCGCGCTGAAATATTCCTGCAAGGTAAGCGTTTGCTCGCTTTTGTAGGCGGCGCCGGATCCTCCTTTTCAGACCCTTGACCAAGGCTGTAGCTTGAGCCTTAAACAACGCTCGTGTCGGGGGTCCACGGGCTGGGGAATAGAGCTACATAGAAGGGAGCTGGTGCGCGATGGCGCAGTCCGAGACCAGTGGTAGCGAGTCCCTCAGGGACACGAGCACGCCGACCCCGGCGGCCGGCGGCGGCGCGGTCGACTCGACCGAGTCCAGAGAGCGCGACGGGGAGCGCAGCACGCGCCGGCTCCCGTCGTCGATTGTCAGCGCCCCCGAGCGCGAACGGCTCATCAAGCAGACCCGCGACACCGAGTTCCCGGTTGCCCTGAGGGGCTATGACCGAGCCGCGGTCGATCGCTATGTCGAGCACGTCAACCGCCTCCTCGCCGAGCTCGAGATCTCTTCGTCGCCGGAATCCGCCGTCAGGCACGCGCTCGACGAGGTCAGCGAGGAGACGCGCGACATCCTCCAGCATGCGCACGACACGGCCGAGGAGATCACGGCCCGCTCTCGCTCGCGGGCCGACGACCGGCTCCAGCAGGCCGAGCAGGAGGCCAAGGAGCTGCGCGCGACCGCCCTGCGCGAGGCGCAGGAGACCAGGGATGCTGCGCACCGCGAGGCCGAGGAGACACGCGAGGCCGCACGGCGTGAGACGGCCGAGCTCCGGGAGACCGCGGCGGCCGAAGCCGCCGAGCTGCGCGAGACGGCGTCGCGGGAGAGCCAGCAGCAGCGCACCGCCGCCCAGCGCGAGGCCGAGGAGCTGCGGGCGACCGCTCGTGGCGCGTCCGAGGAGATGCTCGAGGCGGCGGAGACGCGCAGCCGCGACCTGGCCCGCAGCGCCGAGGCGATCTGGCGGGAGCGCAGACGGCTGATCGACGACATGCGCGGCATCGGGGAGCAGCTCGTCGCGATCGGCGACGTCGAGAGCAAGCGTTTCGCCAAGCTCGCAGACGAGATCCCGCTGGCCGCCGAGCATCCGGCGCACGCGGCACACAACGGCGATCCGGCAGCCACCGCCTAACGCCGGGCCTCAGCGACTATCTAGCCTCTGCGCAGATCGCAACAGCTGAGGAGACATGGGCATGAGCCGTGAGGAATTGCAGGCGCTGCAGACGCCGCTGAAGAATCGCTACCGCGACGATCCCGAGGCGGCTGTCGTGACGATGACCGCCGAGGGCGACGTCGACACCACGTCGGTGTCGTGCTCGGTGCAGACCGGCCGGGCGCTGGTTGAGGCGGGACTTCATCCCGCCAGCGGCGGCGACGGCACGCTGGCCTGCTCGGGAGACATGCTGCTCCAGGCGCTTGTCGCCTGCGCCGGGGTCACGCTCAAGGCGGTCGCCACCAACCGCGACATCCCGCTCGAGGGCGCGCGCGTGACGGCCGAGGGCGACCTGGACTTCCGCGGTACGCTGGCGGTCGATCGCGACGCTCCGGTCGGCTTTCGCGAGATACGGCTGAGCTTCGACCTCCCGTCCGTGCCCGATGAGGAGCTCCCGGCGCTGCTCAAGCTGACCGAGCGCTACTGCGTCGTCTACCAGACGCTCGCCGGCGGCGTGCCCGTGACCGTCACCGCCAACGGCAACGGCAACGGTGCCTAGCGCCCCGGTCCGGCCGGGCTCGCCGCGGCGCCCGGCTGCCTTCGGCCGCGCGGCGCGGTGGTCGCGTCGAGGAACACCTCGGTGACGTCCGGAACCACCTGGCTCAGCTGCTCGTCGATCTCGTCGGACAGCTGCTCGATGTCGCTCTCCCCGAGACCGTGCGCCAGGTCGATTCGCGCCGCGACAAGGAGCGAGTTGGGGCCGAGCGTCATCGTCAGCAGCTCGACGACCGAGTCGACCTGATCGAACTCCTCGAGCGCGCGCCACAGGGCCTCGCGCTCGTCGGGCCGCGCCGCGCCGCCGATCAGCAGTTCCGACGTGTCGTGACCCATCCATCCGGCCACCGCGACGAGCAGCAATCCGATCGCGATCGATGCCGCCGGGTCGAACAGCGCTGAACCGGTGACCTGATCGGCAACGATGCCGACCAGCGCGAGCCCGATCCCGGCGAGCGCCGCTGTGTCCTCGAACAGGACCATTTTCACGTTCGGATCGCGGCTGGAGCGAACGTACTTCAGCAACGGAAGCTCGGCTTCTGCGGCCTCGTGGCGGGACTGGCGAAGGGCTCGGATCCACGATGCGCCCTCGGCGACCAGTGCGATCGCCAGCGTGATGTACGCGGCTGCGTACCCGCCGGACGACTCCGGACCGGAGCTGAGCTGGTAGACGCCGTAGCCGATCGCGAACACGGCTCCAGCCAGGAACATCGCCACGGCCGCGAGGAACGTCCACAGAAACCGCGCCCGTCCGTAGCCGAACGGCTGGTCAGGCGTGGGCTCGCGCGCGGCGAGCGAGATCGAGACCAGCAGGAACCCCTGGTTTGTCGTGTCCGCCAGGGAGTGCGCCGCCTCGGCGAGCAGCGCCGCGGAGCCGCTGAGGAGGCCGCCGATCACCTTTGCGACCGCCACGACCGCGTTGGCCGCCAGCGCGATCAGCACGGTGCGGCGGCTGGCGTGGGCGGTGCGCTGCGTTCGCTCGACGCTGCGCCGGCTCGTCAGGGTGACGGACGGGTCCTCGCGGGTGCTCACGGATAGTGGCTACCCGGAGGAGCGCCTCGGGACCCGGCGCTGGCTCTCAGGCGGTGAGGACGACCGCCTCGACCGGCTGCTCGCGGCCGCGCACCGCGAGCGTTCGGCGGGGTGCGCCCGCCGCGAGACCGTCGTCCACCCCGTCGGCAACGAGCAGCTCCCCGGCGGCGGCGCTCTGCTGCATGCGCGCGGCGACGTTGACGGGATCGCCGAGTGCCGTGAAGTCGACGACGTCGGCGCCCACGTTCCCCACGTAGGCGACGCCCGCGTTGACGGCCACGCCGAGCTCGACCCAGGGCCCGGAGTCGGTGCCGTACCCGACCGCCCGCAGCAGATCGATGCCCGCCTCGACCGCTCGGCGGCGATAGTCCGCGCCCGTGATGCCGTGGACGAAGAACGCCATCACCTCGTCGCCGATCAGCTTGTCGATCACCGCGTCGTGTCGCAGCAGCGTCTGCGTGGCGGTGGCGTAGAAGCGGTTGAGCAGGGCTGCGAAGTCCGTCGCGACGGTCTGCTCGCCGAGACCGGTGGAGCCGCGGATGTCGGCGAACAGCACGGCGATGTCGACCTCGGCCCCGCCGGCGGGAAGTGAGTCGCAGCATCTCGTGCAGAGATTGGGGTTCTTGCGCGATCGCCTGAAGCCCGCGACGCGGAGCACGCGGCCGCCCACGCCGCCGAACGGGTTGTTGCAGAGCTTGCACCTGGGCGCCGACGGCAGGTAGCGAAACATTCGCCGGGCCCGGACCAGCGATCCATGGCCGTCCTTGAGCACCTGATCCCACAGAGCCGAGGAGACCTCGGCCGAGGCGGGATCGACTGGCGTTTTCCGGTCCATGTGCCTTGACTTTCCCACTAGGAAAGTCTACGCTGACTTTCCTACCAGGAAAGAGAGCATATGCAAACGCCGATCACACCTCAAGAAGCCCGTGCGGCTCTGGACACGATCGATCGCGGCCGACGCCGCGTGATCGAGGAGATCGACGTCCCGCGCTGGTACTGGTGGGGGCTGGCGCTGGGCTGGATCGCGCTGGGATACATCACAGATCTGAAGCACCCGTGGATCACTGCAGCGGCGACGCTGGTGTTCGGCGCAGTCCACTCGGCCGTTGCGCCGAGGGTTGCCAGCGGCCGCCATCGCACACACCAACTGAGCATCAGGGCAGAGCTGACCGGGCGCCGCACGGCGCGGCTCGTGATCGGCGCCGTGGCGTCGCTCGCGCTCGTGACGATCGCGGGTGCGCTCGCGGCGTCAGCGGATGGGGCACGGCATCCGGTCACGGTCGCGAGCGTGTTCGTCGCGGTGATCATCGTGCTCGGCGGGCCCCAGCTGCTCGCGTGGGTGCGGCGTCGAGCGGCACAAGCCGGGGCCTCGTGAACGCGCCCAGGTTCGACGAGCTGATCCATCCCGGCACGCGGCTGTCACTCGTCGCGCTGCTCGCGTCCGCCGACTGGGCTGAGTTCGCGTTCCTGCGCGAGCAACTCGAGCTCTCGGACTCGGCGCTCTCAAAGCAGCTGTCGACGCTCGAAGAGGCTGGATATGTGACCATCGACCGTCCTCTGCGCGACCATCGCCGGCGCGTGCGGGCGCGCCTGACCGAGGTTGGCCGGGCGGCGTTCGAGGGACACGTTGCAGCGCTGCAGCAGATCGTCGGGACTGCCGAACCGGAGCGCGTCATCGCCTGACGACAACCGGCGCGCCGTCCGGCGACCCGCTGGTAGCGTGCCGCCCGCTACGGATCCATCGGGAGGTGGAGCGGTGAGGTCACGACGTCGTACGCGGCTGGTCGAAGTAGTGCTGGGGACGATCGCCTCGGTGGCGCTAGTGCTGTCGATCTTGACCGCGGCCGGGGCCGTGACGCTGCCGGGCTTCGACGGCGGCGACAACGACCTGCTGGCGCTTGGGCAGGGCGCGGGCCAGACCCCGGACAAGGTACCGACGGTCAGGCGCGCCGAGCCGCCGCTGGTGGCCACACCGCTGGTCAAGTGCGGCCCGGGATCGCGCCCGGAGCCAGGAGTCGACGGCCGCGTGCCGGCTGGATCCGGCGTCGAGGGCCTGTGGTGCAACATGACCGAGATCGCCCATCAGGGCACATCCGGCGGCTTCAAGGTGTTTCGCTACGTCGACCAGCAGGGCCACGTGTGCGCGTTCTACGACACGGCGCTGTTGTTTCCGACCAACGGCATCAACGCCGCCGGGCCGTCGCTGGGCGTCGCGGTGCTCGACATGAGCGATCCGACGCATCCGGTCCAGACCGACACGCTGACGGAGTTGCCGATGATGACTCCGCACGAGTCGCTGAACCTCAACACGGCGCGCGGCCTGCTGGCGGCGGTCAACGGCAACCCCGCCACCGAGCCGGGGCTGGTGTCGATCTACGACGTGCATGCCGACTGCCGCCACCCGGTGCTCGACTCGACCTCGCTCGTGGCGCGCTTCGGTCACGAGAGCGGCTTCTCGCCCGACGGCAAGACGTTCTACGCCACGAGCACAGCGCTGCCGTCGATCACCGCGATCGACGTGACCGACCCTAAGCACCCGCACGCGATCTGGCAGGGCAACATCCTCGCCCACGGCATGAGTTTGAGCGACGACGGCGACCGCGCGTATATCGCGGACCCCACCGGCGGCGACATGCTGATCCTCGACACGAGTCAGATTCAGGCGCGCGACCCCAACCCCCAGGCCAGGGAGATCAGCCGCTTGACCTGGGGCTCGGCCTCGATCCCGCAGAACGCGATCCCGTTCACCGAGGACGGCCATCCTTACGTACTCGAGTTCGACGAGTACACGCAGGGCACGCTCAGCCCGACCGGCGACCGCGACGCCGTCGGCGCCGCGCGGATCATCGACATCTCCGACGAGACCAAGCCGTTCGTCGTGTCGAACGTCCGCCTGCAGGTCGACCAGCCGGCCGACCACCATGCCGCTGGCAACGACCCCGGGACTACCAGCCCCGCGCAGGGATACGCGGCGCATTACTGCAACATCCCGACCCGCGTCGATCCGAAGATCGTGGCGTGCTCGTTCATCGCCTCGGGCCTGCGCGTGTTCGACATCAGCGATCTGCTCCGCCCCAAGGAGATCGGCTACTTCGTCGCGCCGACGACGCCCAACACCGAGACCGGCTACACCGAGAGCGACTACGCGATGTCGCAGCCGGCATTCGACGTCGCGCGCCATGAGATCTGGTACACGGACGGCGGCACCGGGTTCTACGTGCTGCGCGTGGACAACGGGGTCTGGCCGTTGGCGTCGGCTCCGGCAACTCGCCCCGGTTGCCCCGCGGCCACCGGCCGCTTGGCGGGCACCTCACTGGGACCGGTCAGGCTCGGGATGACGCGGGCCCGCGCGCGCCGCGCGTTCTCGCACAGCACCACGCGCGGCCACCGCAGCATGGACTTTTTCTGCCTGACCCCGAACGGCATCCGGGTCGCCTACCCTGCGCCGGGGCTGCTGAGAACGCTGTCGCCCAAGGTCCGCAAGACCGTTCGCGGCAAGGTGATCATGGCGCTCACCGCCAACCGGCACTACTCCCTGAGGGGCGTAAAGCCAGGGACGCGGCTGGCAAACGTAGCCCGCCGCCTGCGCACGGGGAGAGGGTTCCGCGTCGGCGCGAACACCTGGTATCTGGTGGCAGCCGGCCGCAGCCGCGGCGTGCTCCGGGTCCGCCACGGACAGATCCAGGAGATCGGGATCGCCGACAGGTCACTGACTCCAGGACGCGCGGCCGTGCGCCGGCTGCTCACGAGCCTGGGCTGACAGCTCCTCGCTCGGACACGCCCAGGTCCAGGCGCCACGCGGCCGCGACCGCCTCGGAGCGCGTCCGCACGCCGAGCTTTCGCAGGATCGCGGAGACGTGATGGTCCACCGTCTTGGCCGACACGACCAGGCGCGCGGCGATGTCGGCGTTGCGCAGACCCTCGGTGAGCAGCGCCAGCACTTCCAGCTCGCGCGCGGTCAGACCGGCGGGGTTGGAGCGCGTCCTGGCACGAGGCCCTCGCGGCAAGTCTCGCACGCCGCGGTCGCGCAGCCGTCGCGCGACGATCGCCTCGGCGGGCTTGGCGCCGAGCTCCTGGAGAGCGCCGAGCGCCGTGCGCTGAGCGCCCCGATCGTCGGTCTCGGCCAGCGCGAGCGCCGCCTCGTACGGGCAGCCGAGCTGCTGCCATCGCGCCGCTGCCTGCGGCCATTTGCCGGCCACTTCGAGTGCATGGGGCCCCGCCGTCTCGCCCGCCGACAGCGTGTCGACGATGCCCGCGCGCCTGCGCCACGCGGCCAGCTCGGCCACCACCCAGGGCGACCGGCGGGTCCGCGCAAGGGCCAGCGCCGTGTCGGTCGCCTGCTCGACGCCGCGGCGGTCGCCTTGAAGCCAAGCCACCTCGGCTCGGGCCACGGCCACCGGCTCGCTCGCCTGCAGCTCCTCGCTGCGCGCGGCGAGCGCGAGAGCTTCGTCAAGCGGGGACGCCACATCGGGGTCGCCGCGGCGGGCGCGGACCCGGCCGACAACCGAGAGCGCTGTGAGCTGTGGAATCCGCGATCGGCGGGGGTCGCGCAGCACCAGCGCAGCGGAGTCCACAGCATCCTGCCAGCGACCCAGGTCGAGCTCCATCTGCGCCCGGTAGGCGAGCAAGTAGCCGCGCCAAAGCTCCATTCCAAGCTCGCTCGCGGAGCGAAGCGCCGGCTCGAGGTACGAATATGCCTGGGCGTACTCCCGTCGTCGCCGCGTGACCCACACGAGGTTCACCTCGATCCGGCCGACGCGGTCATCGAGCCCCGCATCGCTGGCCAGCACCAGGCAGCGCTCGAGCTCCTCCCGGCCGGTGTCGTCTCCGGAAAGCCAGCGGGCGATGGCCGCGCTGATCAGCGAGTCGATACGCACGTCGACCTCGCCGAGCTCCTCGGCGAGCCCGACCGCACGTGCGCCCCAGGTCAGGGCGTCGTCCAGATCCTCGGCGTCCGTGCACAGCTGCGCAAAGCGGCTGTAGGCCATCGCCAGCTCTCGGCTTGGCTGCATGCCCTCCAGCACGTCGACCGCACGACGGGCCGCCTCGGTGGCCTCGTCGACCCTGCCCGGACACCACAGGACGTTCGAGAGGAGGTACAGGCCCTCGGCCTCGCCGCGCGCGTCGCCAGCCTCGCGCCTGATCGCGAGCGCGCTGTGCAGCGCCTCGATCGCCTCGTCGATCTTGTCGCTGACCATGCATTCGTACGCTCGCCGCTCGAGCAGATCGGCCTGGGCCGCGGGAACGAGCGCGTCGGCAAAGCGCAGTGTGCGCGCGTATTGGGCCGCGCTCTCGCGATGTGCCCCCACGGCCGACGCCCGCTGCGCCGCCTCCGAGGCAAATCGCACCACGGCCGCGTGGTCGCCTGCTGCCTCCGCGTGATGGGCGAGCCGGGCGAAGTCGGATGACCCCTCCAGGGCGCGCAGCGCGCGGGCATGCAGCGCCACGCGCCGGTTGGGAGACATCGACTCCTCGATCACCAGACGGCCGAGCTCGTGCCGAAACGCCACGCCCGCCTGCGCGGGCACGACCATGCCCGCCCCGATGCACTCCTCCAGCCCCCGAAGGTCGCCGCCGGCGATCGCCTCGAGCACGCCGATTTGGGCGGCGGGCGGCGCCACGGCCAGCGCCTCCAGTACAGCCATCGCGTCGTCGCTCATCCGGGCCGCGCGAGCCAGCACCGCGTCACGTACCGTCGACGGGACCTCGTGGCTTGGAGCCGCCAGGACCTCGGAGACGAAGAACGCGTTGCCGCCGGTCGTGCGGTACAGCTCCTGCGCGTCGACGCCGTACGGCTCCGCCAGCGACGCCACCGCCTCGGGCGACAGGCGTGACAGGTCGACGCGCTGCACTCCTTGGGCTCTTGCGAGTTCCCCGAGCACGATCCGAAGGGGATGGCCGTCCTCGAGCTCGTCGTCGCGATAGGTCGCCACGACTAACGCGCAAAACCGGTCGAGGCGACGGCCCAGCAGCCTCAGGACGTCGAGCGTCGCCTCATCGGCCCAGTGCAGGTCCTCGAGCACGAGCACCGTCGGCAACGCCCGTTCGACGTCCTGCGCCAGCGCCGACAGCACCTCATGCGGGAGGCCGCCGCGCCGCACGAGCTCCCCGAGCTCGCCCCCGTCGGTCTGGGCGATGTCGACGAACGGTCCCAGGTCGCGCGGCGTGAACAGTGCCTCGCATGCGCCCCACAGAATCCTGGTGGGGGGCCCCTGGGCATCACAGAAGCGGCGCACCACCGCGGTCTTGCCAACGCCGGCCTCGCCTCTCAGCAAGACGAGCTGTCCACGGCGCCCGCTGGCGACCGCGGACAGCGATCGCCCGAGCACCTCGAGCTGAGTCGACCGCTCGAGTAGCTCGAGCGATCCCGCAGGCGTATCGATCACTGGCTTGTGCACGTGTCACTGATTTAATCGGCCCATGGAGTCGGCCGACGCTCGTCACGGTTCAGACGACTACACCGAGATGGTGCGCCGCATCGAGGCAGCTCAGGAACACGACGTCGTCGAGCAGGCGCTGACGGCCGCGCGCGAGCGCCTCTGCATGGATGCCGCGTACATCACGACGATCGACCCCCGGCAGCAGACGATCGACGCGCTGGTCGGCGACAGCAGCGCGCTCGGGCTGTCCGAAGGCCTTGTCGTGCCGATCGAGCAGACGTACTGCAGGCACATGTTGAGCGGCGAAATGCCGAACATCGTGCCCGACACGCGAGCCGAGCCCGCGGTCCGCGATCTGATCGCCACGCGCACGATCGGTGCCTACGTCGGCGTCCCGGTCACGCTCGCGGACGGACGCTTGCACGGGACCCTGTGCTGTGCCAGCAGCCAGCCCCAGGACGGCCTCGGCGACGAGGAGCTGAGGTTCATGCAGGTGCTTGCGGCGATCATCGCGAGCCGCGTGGACCAGGCCGAGGGCGACGTCGCGCGCCTGCTGGCTCGGCGCCGGCCCGGGCAGTCGGCCGGCTGACCGCGCCTGCCGCTACGGGAGCGATTCGCAGGCGAGCCCGTCGTGGTCGCCGTCGAGACCGGCGACGTCGTTGCTCGGAGATCCGCCGTGTTGATCGAACCACTGCTGCGCAGCGGCATGCGTGGCGAAGTCCGAGCAGTTGATCTCCGATATCGGCTTGTTGGGGCCGCCCGGCGACGGCTGTGGCGAGCCCGAAGGCGTGCCGGAGGCGGCCGGCGCCGATGACCCTGAGCCCGACGGGTGGGACCTGGCGTATGCGATCCAGCCCGTGGCAATGATCTTCTGGGCTCGCGAGAGGCGCATCTGCCCCGAGCACACCAGGCGATGCAGCGCATTCTCGACCGAGTCCTTGGGATTCGGTGAGCTCCCGGGCTCAGGCCACAGATTGCGCGGGTCGTTCGCCGCGCCACCGAGCTCCAGCGAGACCAGATGGTCGTATTCGAAGTCGCTCGGGGATCCGCTGTCGCCGTACGCGGCCATGCTTGCCAGCTTCTCCTTGGCGGTGATGTGCCCAGATGGGCGAACAGTCTTGGTGTAGCCGCTCATGCAGATCGTCGAGCCGATCGTGGCTTGCGTGACGGCGGGATTGAGTGCGCCCGGGGTGCACGACGGATCGGGTTCGGAGAACTCGCCGGAGCCCGTCGCGCGGCAGGAGCCGGGATCGGGCTGGGGCTGGACGACGGTCGAGCTCGCATGCGAAACGGGCAGCAGTGCGGGCGCGGGTCGGTGGGTTGGATGACGGCGCCGACGAGGCCGGCTGGCACGCTTGTGCCACGACGGTGAGGTCGCGGTGGCGGCGGTCGAGCCGGCCGCCGTGGTGGAGTCGGCAGACGAGGAGCTCTGGCCACCGCATGCCGGCAGCGTCCCGGCTACAACCAGCAAGACGGCGATTACGAGGCGAGGAGACCGCACGCGGAAACCATACGGGCGGCATCGGCCACCCCAAGGTCGCGGCTACACTCCGTCGCCGTCGCGGCCCGCAACGGATCCCGCGTGGAGGGGGGAGGATGGCTGAGCTTGACGTCAACGCGGTGCTGGCGGTCGTGGTGCGAGAGCTCCCCGGCGCGTCGGTCGTCGTGTTCGACGATCGGGCCGAGATCGTGGCGATGGCCGGACCCGACGCCGAGGAGCTCCGCGAGCGGTGCGGGCCGATGTTCGTGCGAGTGCTCGAGGGAGAGGACCATTCGATCGACGATCGAGCGGGCGAGGACGCCGAGCGCCGGCGAATCGATGTCGGGCCGGTCCGGGACGCGCATGGACGCGTGGTGGGGGGAGTCTGTCTGACGCACCGCGTGAGCGACGTCGATCTGCTGCGAGAGGAGCTCGACCAGCAGCGCCAGCTGCTGGAGCTCGCCCACGATGCGATCATCGTGCGCGATCTCCGGTACAGCTCGATCACGTACTGGAACCGCGAAGCGCAGGAGATCTATGGCTATGCGGGCGACGAGGTCTATGGTCACGTCACCCACGAGCTGCTCGCAACCGAGTTTCCCGACTCGCGCGAGGCGGTCGACGACGCACTGATGCGTTACGAGCGCTGGGACGGCCAGCTTCGACATCGCCGCAAGGACGGCCGGCAGATCATCGTGTCGTCGCGGCAGGCTCTCGTGCGCGACGCCGACGGCAATCCCGTAGCCGTGATCGAGCTCAACTCCGACATCAGCGACCGCGTGCGAGGCGAGCAGGCGCTGCGCGACGCCGAGCAGCAGTTCCGCGGACTGATGGAATCGGCCCCGGATGCGATGGTGATTCTCGACGACGAAGGGTCGATCGTGGTCGTCAACGTCCGCGCCGAAGAGCTGTTCGGCTATTCGCGGGCGGACATGATCGGCGAGGACGTCGCGATGCTGCTGTCCGGCGACTTTCGCGAGCGCCTGCTGGCACAGCGCATGGACTTCGTGACCGACACGAACGCTCCCGATCTCGGCGCGGGCGCAGACGTGTTGGCGCGGCGCAACGACGGAACCGAGTTCCTCGCCGAGATCAGCATCAGCCCGCTGCAAACCGACACCGGACTGCTGATCTCCACCTCGATCCGCGACATCTCAAAGCAGCTGCTGCGGCAGCTCGAGCAGGCCCTGGTGCCACGCATGAAGCTCGACGAGCGCTGGCGTCTGGCATGGCGCTACCGACCGACCGTCAACACGATGCTGCTGGGTGGAGACTTCATCGGCGTCGCCGAGAGGTCCGACGGTTCGCTGTCGCTGCTGATCGGCGACGTGACGGGGCACGGTCCCGCGGCCGCCGGCACCGGGGCGATGCTTCGGGCGGCGTGGCTAGGCGCGGTCCAGGCCGATGTCACGCTCGAGTCGATCCCGCGGATGCTCGATCGTCTGCTTGTCGATCAGGCCGATCGCGAAGCCAGCAAGATGGCGACGGTGTGCCTGGTGGAAGTCGATCCCGGGGCCCAGAGGCTGCAGATCATCCGAGCGGGTCACGATTCGCCCCTGTTGATCACGCGTGAGTCCGTCACGGCGCTCAACCGCGTTCATGGGCCTGCGCTGGGGCTCGGCGGTCCGTCGACGTGGCCCGTCCGCGACGTTGACGTGCCCGCCGAAGCGGCGATCATGCTGTTCACCGACGGGCTGACAGAGCGCCGGCCGCTCAGACGCCGCGGCCGGCTGGGCTTCGATGAGCTGGTTCCGCAGATCGACGCGCCGATGCTGCTCGACCGGCCGCCCGACCAGGCGATCGACTGGTTGCTCGTCGAGCTGTTCCCCGACGGCACCGACGCCCTGGAAGACGACCTGGCGGTAATCTTGCTCAGCCTGGCGGGACAGGACGTAGGGGCATCGTGACGCCCGGCAAACCCGAGGAGAAGATCGTCGACGCCGGGGGTCGCGACCTGCGGGTGACCAACCCCGACCGCGTGATCTTCCCAAGCACGGAGCGCACCCGCGAGGTCACAAAGCTCGACATCGTCGAGTACTACCTGGCCGTCGAGGACGGAATCATGCGCGCCCTCGAACGTCGGCCGACGACGCTCGAACGCTGGCCGAAGGGCGTGCACCCGGGCATCGTGCTGTCGACGCGCGAAAAGGGCGGAGGCGACGCCTTCTTTCAGAAGCGCATCCCGCGCGGAGCTCCGGACTACGTGCAGACGGCGCGGATCCAGTTCCCGTCCGGGCGCGAGGCGGATGAGATCTGCCCCACCGAGGTGGCGGTCGTCGGCTGGGCCGCGCAGATGGGCACGATCACTTTCCACCCATGGCCCGTCCGGCGCGAAGACGTCGACCACCCGGACGAGCTGCGCCTCGACCTCGATCCCCAGCCGGGGACCGACTTCGCCGACGCCGTCGAGGTCGCCGCCGAGGCGCGGCGGCTGCTGGACGAGCTCGGCTACGTGGGATTCCCCAAGACTTCGGGCGGCCGTGGCATTCACATCTACGTGCGGATCGAGCCGCTGTGGACCTTCACCGACGTCCGCCACGCCGCGATCGCGTTCGGCCGCGCCCTCGAGCGGCGCCTGCCGGATCGGGTGACGACCAAATGGTGGAAGGAGGAGCGCGGTGAGCGGATCTTCATCGACTACAACCAGAACGCGCGCGACCGCACGATCGCGTCGGCATACAGCGTGCGGCCCAAGCCGGGAGCGCCGGTGTCGGCCCCGGTCGCATGGGAGGAGCTCGGCAGCGTCGCGCCGGAGGACTTCACGGTTGCGACGATGCCGGCCAGGTTTGCAGAGGTGGGCGATCGCCACGCGGCGATCAACGACATCGCCCAATCGCTGCAACCGCTGCTGGGCATGTACGAGCAGGATGCCGCCGGGGGCCAGGGGGACATGCCGTACCCGCCCGACTATCCGAAGATGCCCGGCGAGCCCAAGCGGGTGCAGCCATCCCGCGACCGCGACCGCCCGGGCCGCGAGACCAATTAGGCCGGCGGCGACTGAGGGAGCTTGACCTTGCCACGCCCCGTGGCGGGGGCCGACGGCGGCGGCACGACGGGTCCGATGTCCCCGTCGGGTGCCTTGTCGAGGTCGACGATCACCGGCGCGTGGTCGCTGGGCCCGCTGCCCTTGCGCGCCTTGCGGTCGACCCAGGCCGCCTTGACGCGTCCGGCGACGCTGCCTGAGGCGAGCGCAAGGTCGATTCGCATGCCGAGGTCCTGATGGAACATCCCGGCCCGGTAGTCCCAGTACGTGAACACGCGCTCGCCCGGCCATCGATCGCGCACCACGTCATGCAGACCGAGCGACTCGAGGTCGGCGAGCGCGGCTCGCTCGGCGGGCGTGACATGCGTCTGCCCGACGTATGCCTCGGGGTCGAACACGTCGTCATCCGTCGGCGCGATGTTCATGTCGCCGCAGACGATCGTGGCGTCGGGCCCGGCGGCGACCATCTCCTTGAGCGCCGCCAGCCAGGCGAGCGTGTAGTGGTAGTGGTCGGAGTCCGGCTCGCGGCCGTTGGGCACGTACACGGACACCACACGGATCCCGTCGCACGTCGCTGACACCGCGCGCGCCTCGGGATCGGGGAACCCCGGCGCGCCGGCTATCCCGGCGACGACATCTGCAAGGCCGACCCTCGACAGGATTGCCACGCCGTTCCACGTCGCCTGGCCGTGGACGGCGGTCTCATACCCGCGCTTTGCCAGCTCGTCGCCGAGCAACTCGGCGAACGCGTCGTCGGCGAGCTTGGTTTCTTGCAGGCAGACGACGTCCGGGGCGCGCTCGTCAAGCCACGGCAGCAGCCGCGGCACGCGTTGCTTGACCGAGTTGACGTTCCAGGTCGCGATCCGCATCAAGACCACCGTAGCGGGATTGCCAACGACAGCGGCCGAGGCGTAAAGTGATTCGCGAGGGCCGGGCAGATCGGGTGATACTTGGGTCGTGGCAACGCGCGTAACCAGTTCCACGTTCGTAGGTCGTTCGCTCGAGCTCGCCGAGCTCGAGGTCGCGCTCGCCGACGCCGCCGAGGGCCGGCCCTTGCTGGCATTCGTGGCGGGCGACTCGGGCGTCGGCAAGACGCGTCTGCTGTCGGAGCTTGCCGCTCGCGCGCGCGCTTCGGGCGCCCGCACTCTGAGCGGGGATTGCCTCGAGCTCGGCCACGGCGAGCTTCCCTACGCGCCGCTCGTGGCAGCGCTGCGTTCACTTGCGCGCGCCGGCGACCCCGTGCTCGACGAGCTGCCGCCCTCGGTGCGCACGGAGCTCGCGACGCTCTTGCCGGGCCTCACGGACGGCGCGGGCGCCGTGCCCGGTCCCGGCGACGAATCGTCACAGGGCCGGCTGTTCGAGGCGCTGCTGTGGCTGCTGGATCGGCTTGGCCAGGAAGCCCCAGTGCTACTTGCAATCGAGGATCTGCATTGGGCGGACCGGGCCACGCGCGCATTCGTCGTGTTCCTCGGGCGCAGCCTGTGCCGTGAGCGGGTGCTGGTCGTCGCCAGCTACCGCCCGGACGAGCTGCATCGCAGGCATCCGCTGCGACCGTTGCTCGCGGAGCTCGAGCGGAACGCGGGCTGCCGTCGCATCGAATTGCCGCCGTTGACGCGCGAAGAGCTCGCCCAACAGCTCGACGACTTGCTCGGCACCCCGCCCGGCGAGGATCTAGTCGAGCGGGTGTTTGCACGCTCCGAAGGACATCCGCTGTTCGTCGAGGAGCTGATCGCGGCGGGCCGTGACGGGCGCGGGTCATTGCCTTCGACGCTGCGAGACGCGATGATGCTGCGCGTCGAGCGGCTGTCTCCCGCGGCCCAGGACGTCCTCAGGGTAATCGCCGTCGGGCAGCAGCTCGACGATGGCCTGCTGTCGGAGGCGCTGGGCCGCGACCTCGGACCGCTGCGCGATGCGCTCCGCGAAGCGGTGGCAAACCAGCTCCTCGCGATCACCTCCGAGGGCCGGTACCGCTTCCGCCACGCGCTGTTGAGGGAAGTGGTCCACGATGACCTGCTCCCGGGCGAGCGCACGGGGATCGACCTGAAGCTGGCCCGAGCGCTCGAGGACCGCGCGCAGCGCGAAGGGATGGGCGTCTACATCACGGCCGCGATTGCGCATCACTATGCCTCCGCTGGGGACGCGCCTGCGGCGCTTCGAGCCTCGGTCCGGGCCGCGGACGCGGCGGAGAGTGTGCATGCCTATGCCCAAGCTGCGGCGCTGCTCGAACGCGTGATCGTGCTGTTCGATCGCGTGCCCAACGCCGAGGGACTTGCCGGCGCCGACCGCGCCGCGATCCTCGGCCGCGCCGCCCGCGATCACGGGCTCGAGGGCGACGCTCATCGCCAGGCAGCGCTCGCTCATGCCGCCCTGGCCCTGATCGACGAGCAAGCCGAGCCGCGCCGGGCGGCCCGGCTGCTCGAGACGCTGCGCGAGGCGCAGTGGCATCTCGGTCGAGGCGATGAGTCGCTGGCGACGATCGAGCACGCCTTGTCGCTGCTGCCGACCGACGAGGTTTCGTCCGAGCGAACCACGCTGCTCGCCTCGCGCTCGAAGAGCCTGATGCTGCGGGGCAATTACCGCGAGTCGATCGAAGTGGCGCGCGAGACGCTGGCCGCCGCCGACGCGCTTGACGATCCGAGCTTGCGCGGCCGCGCGCTCAACGCGCTCGGCACGTCGATGATGGCCCTCGGCGACGTCGACGAGGGCGCGGCCATCCTGCGTGACGCCGTAGCGCTGTCGGAGAGGTATGCGTTGCCCTGGCAGCAGGTCTCTGCGTACGTCAACCTCGCCGATGCGCTGCATCTCGCGGGTCGGCTATCGGAGGCGCGGGCGGTTGTCGAAGAGGGGCTCGCGCGCGAGGCGCGGACGAACCGCGTGTGGCTGGTGATCCTGCGTGGGGAGCTGATGATCGAGGCCGGCGAATGGGAGCGGGCGAGCACGATCCTCGGCTCGATCAGGAGCCGCCAGGTCGGCAACACGCTCGTCAATCTTGACCTGCGCCGCGCGGAGCTGGCACTCGGCCTGGGTGATCACGCAAGCGCGCGCGAGTGGCTCGAAGAGGCCGCCGAGGTCAGCGCCGCGATGGACGAGCCGCAGTTCACAGGCGTGCTCGGGGCGCTGCTTGCAGAGCTCGAGCGCCGCGAGGGCGATCTGGAGGCGGCGCGAGCCGCGGTGCAGGCCGCGCTTGACCGCATCGAGACGCGCACTGAGGACGCCGCGCGCCTGGCGCGGGTGAGCGCAACCGGCGCCACGATCGAGGCCGATGCCGCGCAGCGCGCGCGGGATCTCGGCGAGCCCGAGGACGAGCGCGTGGCGCTCGCTGCTGCGGACACGCATCTTGCGCGCGCGCAGGCAGCGGCGTGCAACGGCGGGCCGCTCGAGGTCGCGTGGCTTGCGACCGGGCGCGCCGAGCGCTCGCGGGCGGGCGGCTCGGCGGACCCGGGCGCGTACGCCGCGGCGGCGCAGG
>DASSGR010000043.1:0-27219 GCA_035693425.1 Solirubrobacteraceae bacterium | reverse complement strand
GCCAGTTCACCGAGATCGTCGCCTACGGCACCGCCGTCAAGCTCGAGCCCGTCTAGCAACCGGCCGCTCGTGCTGCTGAGCGACGCCGATCGGGAGGTGCTGTACGAGAAGCTCAAGCGGCACGCGGCCGAAGGCCGTCTGTCGGTCGAAGAGCTCGAGCGCCGGGTAGCCGTTGTCGCGATGGCCGAAGACCGCGAGACGGCCGCTGCCGCGCTGGCCGACCTGCCGCCGCTGCCGGGGTCAACCCCGGAGGCACGCCCGAGCGGCCGCCCGCGGTGGGGTCGCGGCCACGGGGACGCCGATGCACCGGCAGCCGACTGGCAGCCCACCAGTGAGCGCTTTCGCGACCCGAAGTCAAACCGCGTGATGCGCGTCTGGGTCGACGCGGGCGGCGGGCGCCACTACGTGCCCGACTAGCGGTTGGCAGCGGTTCCAGACGGGTCCCCCGACCCGCCTGGAACCAAGCTGCGACCGCTCGATTGAGCGGTCGAACGGTCCGGGCGATGCCCTAGGCCCGGATCCTTTGCCCCCAACTGCTGTGCCCCTTGACCCCACGCGGTTGCCCCAGCCCAACAAGTCTCGGTGATCGGTGGGATCGTCATCTCGGTATGCAAGGTATGGCCTGGGATGCATCTCCGATTGCGACATTTCTCACAGTGGGAGAATCAACGTCATGAGTGCGGTAGAGACGCCGTTTCTGGGGCAGTTGGGTTCCCGCGACGCCGAGGCGCTGATGCAGCAGGTGCGCCGGCGCACGGTGCGAAAGTCAGAGCCGATCCTCCGGGCCGGAGCGGCCGGAGACGATGTCGTGCTCGTGCTATCCGGGCACGTCAAGCTGGTCGCCTATGGCGCCGACAAGCGCGAGGTCGTGCTCGCGATTCGCGGGCGCGGCGAGCTGATCGGCGACATGGCGGCGCTCGCTGGCCAGCGCCGCACAGCGAGCGCGGTCGCGGTCGACGACGTCGAGGTCGGGTATCTCGGGGCGGACGAGTTCAAGGCGTTTCTGGCCAGTCACCCCGATGTGGCTTTGGTGTTGATCCGGATGCTCGTGCGGCGGTTGACCGAGGCCGACCGCGACCGCGTCGACCTCGCCACTCAGGACAGCGTCGGGATGGTTTCCAAGCGCCTGCTCGAACTGGCCGCCGACCACGGCACCCGTGTCGGCGCAGGCACGCTGATCGAGTTTGCGCTCACCCAGGACGAGCTTGCGAGCTGGACCGGCGCCACCCGCGAGACTGTCTCACGGGCGCTGCGGCTGATGCGTCGCCTGGGCTGGATCACGACCGACCACCGGTCGATCACCGTGCTCGATCCGAACGCGCTGCGCGAGCGCTGCGGCGAGGTCTCGGCGCGCCGGTAAAGAGGGGGCATTTCACGACAACCGCGTCGCGCGTGGCGAGCTGTGTCGCATTGACCACCGCATACGGTGGTCCACACGGATCACTTCGGCCTAGGCGGTCCGATTGACGCGAAAACCACCCCCCTGCAAGCCGCCGCCCCGCCACGCCGGTGCATCACACGACAATGCCCCCGATCGGGTTGAGCCCTGTCGTGCCATGCACCTATGCGGTGCGTCACACGGCAGGCTTCGAGTTCGGCGACGGGCTTGACGCGTCATGCACCTCCGACGCCCGCCCCCGAGCCCTTTTCAATGAGCCGTTGACGTTCGTCGCCCGCAACCCCTAGTCGTCGACCAGCCAGCCCTTCTCGCCCTGGATCACCCGCGGGCTCCCGCAGATCGCGCGCGACGCCTGCATCCCCGAGGTCACCGCCGCCTCGACGCTGCCGCCGTCGATCCCGTTGCGGGTCCAGTCCCCGGCCAGCTTCAGATTCGAAAACCCAGATTCGTCGGACTGCAGCCGGCTGGCCACACTGCCGGCTCGGGTCATCACGTAGCGCTCGGTCGGCTGGAAGTTGGCGCGGAAGAACTGCGCCTCGAGCCGGGCCTCCCCGACCCCGCCGTTGCCGTCGAACAGCACCTCCCAGTCAAACGAACCGTCGCCGTCGCACCCGTCCGGCCACACGGGCCCCGCGTGCCGCGCAAGGAACTCCCGCGCATTGGACCGCACCCGCGCGTCGGCGTCCTCCTGCGACCTCACGCCGCGATGGTCGATCACCCCGCACAGGTACACCGTTTCCTCGGGCCGCGACTGCCCCCGCCACTTCTCCCGAGCCAGCAGCTGCGACATGTTCGAGTACGTGTCGGCGACGTTCACGTACGAGGTCGCGATCGCCGTCTCGAATCCCCACCCAAGCTGCGACGCCATCTTCGCCAGCCACAGCTGGATCCCCTCGGTCATCACGGTGTCTGACCCATCGAGCATCTGCTTGAAGCGCGCGTTCACGGCCGCCAGCTCGCCGCAGATCTCGGGCAGCGCTCCGACCGAGATCCCGAGCACGACCTCGTCGAAGTCCTCGCCGACGCGCAGGTCAAAAGCATCGAGGCCCAGCGGATTGCACTCGTTCTCGAAGTTCACGCCCCGCTCGGCGAGCTGAGGACCGTCCACCAGCTGGCTCCACTTGGGCTCGCTCGGCCAGCAGCGCAGTCCGCCCACCGTGACGATCGGGTCGTACTGACTGCGAGCGAGCCACACCTGCGGCTGCACCGTGATCGAAGAGACCGAGGTCCCGTCCGCCGAGACCCCGAGCCCGGTGACCTGGTGAAAGAACCTGAACTGCACACCCCGGCTGCGCAGCACGTCGTACAGCGGCGTGAACACCGTGTCGCCCATGCCCGCCTGCATCTTCCACAGCACCGCGCCCTTGTACTCGCAGACGATCCGGATCATCGCTTGCAGGGCCTTGCCGGTCGCCAGGTCCGGACGCCGCTTGTCACCGTCGCGATAGGCGAACACCAGGTCATACAAGGCCTGCACGAAGGCGGCGTGCTCCAGCGTGATCCGCTCGGCACCGTGGCGCCGCAGCCACTTCCAAAGGTCGACGTCGTTGAGCACCCGGAAGCCGCGCACGAACACGTCGTCGGCGACCATGCCCGTGACCACGGTCACCCAGAAGTCGAGCATGATCGCGAACCGGCGCACGTCGTCGTCCTCGATCCAGGGCTCGAGCGCCACGCCAAAGAACCAGTGCTTGAAGTCGCTCAGCAGCCGCTCAACCCACCCCAGGTGGTGATGCCGGTGATCCCCGTGCGCGGGACTGTCGACGTGCGCGGCCGCGACCTTGAACGCGTGCTCCAGGTAATGGGTGACATACGCGCGCTCGAGCGCACGTCCGATCTCGGCCGCCAGCCGCGGTAGCCACGACACGTCGAAGCGGCGCGCCGGCGGCCGGTCGGCGCTCGGGGCCCCGGTCTTGGGTCGCACCCGCTCCCACTCGGACAGCAGCCAGTCGAGCAACGTGTGAAGGAACTGCCATGGGCTCACGTCGTGCCCGCTGCCGGGCACCTCCGAGTCGTGGGGAAACTCCAGGTGCCAGGGGCTCCAGCGACCGCGCCAGCTTTCGAACAGCACTATGTCGTTGCACTGCTTGAACGCCTGCTCCCAGGTCTGGATCGGCGACGCTTCCGGTGGCTTCCAGTCCTCGTAGCAGCGCTGGATCATGTTGAAGGCGTTGGCGTAGAACCCAAACCAGACGTGCAGGCCGTGCTCCTCGATTCGCTTGTCGGGGCCGCCGCGCCCGCTCGCGCACTTGCCGCCCAGGCGCCAGCCCGGCTGATAGACCGTGACGTCGTAACGCCCGCCGAGATGCGGGGCCGTCAGCTCGAACGCGGCCGTGATCGCTCCGACGCCCCCGCCGAGCACGGCGACCTTGATCTTGCCCCCGTTGGCCGTCACGAGCCAGGCATTACCGTGAGGCGCTGTCCCACAGCACGCGGCCGTCGCCGACGTTGAAGTCCATCTCGACCTCGTAGGCGATGTTCAGCGTCTGGCTCTCGAGCCCGAGCTCCTCGATCACCGGGTGGCTGTCGAGCTGGTGCACGGTCAGGTGGTGTTCGTACAGGACGGGCCTGGCGCTCAGCCGCGTGATCTCATAGTCGGCTTCCACGACCTGCTGCAGCGAGGCGCTGAGGCCGTCCTCGACGCTGCGGAACTGCTTGAGGAACACGTTCGCCAGCCGGTCGCGGAGGATCCCGGAGAGGATGCTCTCCGCCAGGCCGAAGTCGGCGACGATCTCGGAGGTCCCGTCGAACAGGCTGCCGGCGGCGTGCCGGGCGATATCGGCCAGCGAGCCAAGCTCGTCCTCGACGCCCTCCACCGGCGAGTCGCCCCGCACCACCTCGAGCAGGTGGTGGCGCCCGGCGAGCGCGTCGGGGTCGTAGTTGAGCCCGAACGCGTCGAGCTTCCAGCGCTGCGGGGTCTCGCCGTCGTCGGGGAACTTCGGCCAGCCCCAGCTCTTGGGATAGCCGAACAGCTCGCGACCGTCAGCAAGCGACATCGGGTTGTCGAGCCAGATGAACGGGATGCACATCGCAAACCGGTCGTGCGAGCTGGTCGGATCGCGCAGCGCCACCGGGATCCAGATCGCCACCTGTGGCTCGTGCACCCCGCCGCGCTTGTCGTAGGGCGGCGTCGCCGACACCACCCTGGCGATGTTGCCCCACGTCAGCATCACGTAGTGGCTGAGCGGCCGGGCACGCACCGCGCCCGCCGTCGGTGCCGTGAACATCTTGTCGCACAGCTGTTTGATACGGCCCTCGTCGCCCTCCGCCCAAAACCCCCACAGCTTCGTGTCGTACGAGTGAAACGGCGCCGGCGGTGTCATCAGCGACCCGTAGTCCACATATTTCGGCCCACCCACCCCAGCACCCGGGGCGGGCGCGGGAGACGAGATGATCCGCCGCGGATCGGCCGCGTGCACGACCGCCTCGACCACCGACCGGGCCAAGCCCAGGCCAGGAATCGGCAACCCCGTCATGTCAGGCCTCCGCTCGCATCAAAGCTTCCCCCGGCGGCGACGCTATCGCCCCGCGGACCACGGCGCAAGCAGCTCACGCGAGCTCCCGCGTCTGGCCGAGCAACGCGACCGCGCGGCGCTCGATCCCCGCGCACCCCAGGTCGCGTGCCGTGCCGATCGCCTGCTCGAGCAAAGTCTGGGCCCGAGCCACGTCGCCGCCGCACTGGAGCAACAGGTCGGCCAGATCGACGCGTGTCCGCGCCAGCCACACGGGCGCGTACATCTGCTCGTGGCGCTCGGCGGCCGAGACGAGCCGGCGCTCGGCCTCCTCGTAGCGGCCCAGCACCCGGTCGAGGTTACCCAGCAGCCGCTCAACCAGCCCCCACGTGGTCGCACTGTTGAACGCGACGTGGTCTCCCCACGGCTCGAGTAGCTCGTACAGCTTGGCCGCGGCCACCGGTTCGCCAAGATTTGAGCAGGCCTGCGCGTAGATCGCGATCCCCGCCAGCCAGTTGGAGTCGTACGGATGCTCGGAGAAGCCGCTGGCGGAGTCGATGGCCAGTACCTCGAGCGCCTCCTCGCGCATCCCCGCCTCGCTTCGCGCCAGCGCCAACGCGCCGCGGAACGCGGGGAGCCCCGGATTGAGTTCGACTTGCTGGGCGATCAGCGGCTCGAGCTCGGCCAGGCGCCCCTGCTCGAAGCGGATGTTGATCAGCTGGCCGGCGTAGAAAGCCAGCGCCTCGGGCTGCTCGCTCTCGGTCGCGATCCGGAACGCGTCCTCGGCCCAGCGCTCGGCCTCGTCCAGGAGCCCGTGCATGAGCGCCTGGGTCGAGCGGTCGTACGCCGCCAGCCAGCTCGCGGTCGGGCGGTGCAGCCGATCGGCGACCTCGGACTCGGCCTCGACGAGCTTTGCGGCGAGATCGAGCTCGCCGGCCTCAACCGCCGCCGCCGCCCGCCAATGCAATGCTCGGAACTGCGCAAGCGGATTGCCGACCTCCTGCGCGATCGCCAGCTCCCGGTCGGTGTCCTCGATCCGCTGCGCGAGCGTCTCCGGCGTCCAGATCGTGATGAAGCGGTGGCTCAGCACCTCGCTGAGCGTGACCGGGTCGCCCAGCCGCGCGGCCAGCTCGAGGCTTTCGTCGCTCAGGCGCTTGCGCCGGTCCCAGTCGCCGGCGAACGTCAGCTCGGCCGACAACGTCGCGAGCAGCCGCGCCCGGTCGGCGGTGTCGCGGTCGCCGATCGCATCGAGCGCCGCCTCGAGCAGCGCAACCCGCTCGGTATCGACGCGCCCGCTTTCAGATACGAACCCGCGGGTATTCGCCAGCACGCCGCGCACCAGGCGCTCGGTGTCGCCCATCCGCCGGGCCAGCTCGGACGCTCTCAGCAGCGTCGCGCGGAACTCCGGATCGCCGCTCTGCTGCGCGGCGATTCCGCTGCCGATCAGCAGGTCGCACAGGAGCGTGTCGTCGTCGGCGCTGGGTCCGTCGGCCGCTGTCGACTGATGCAGCGCGAGCGCGTGCTCGAACCACCGGGTGGCCTCCTGGGGCGCGAGCTGCTCGAGCGCGTGCTGCCCGGCCGCGCGGGCGTAGCCCACGGCCTTGGGCGCGGCGACGATCGGGACGCCGGCGAGCGCGTGGTACGCGAGCTCGCCGCGACGCTGCGCGCGGGCGGTCTCGCCGAGCAGCTGCTCGAGGCCGTCGAGCGCGCGGCGGTGCAGCCGTCTGCGGCCGCCTCCTCCGAGCCGCTCGTACAGCGCGGGCGGGATCAGCGGGTGCACGAAGCTGTAGCGCATGCCGATCCCGGGCACCTCGGTGATCAGCGCCGCCTCGTCGGCGGCGTCGAGCACGTCGACGAGCTGATCCTCCTGGACGCCCAGCATCCGCGCCAGCAGCTCGACGTCGAACTCCCGGCCGATCACCGCCGCGGCCTGCAGCACCTGCTCGGCACGGTCGCCCATGCCCGCCACCCGGGCGGCGATGGCGTCGCGAACGCTCGGCGGGACGCCGAGCGTGGCCCGGTCGGCGAAGTCACCGGCCGCCGCGGCGTGGCCGACGCCACCGGTCTCCTTGAGGCTGCGCACGATCTCCCCGAGGAAGAACGGGTTGCCGTTGGTCGCCTCGCCGAGTGCCTGGACGAACTCAACGCCCGTTGCGTCGAGGCTCTCCTGAGCGACGTCCTGCGCCATCGCCACACATGCCTCGGGCTCCAGGCCCTCGAGCTCGATCTGCACGATCCCGGCCTCGCGGCGCAGCTCGAGCAGCAGCTCGGCGAGCGGCTGCGCCCTGGAGATCTCGGTCGAGCGATACGTCGCGATCACCAGCGCCGGCATCGGCTCGGGGTTGATCAGCAGGTACTTGAGCAGCAGCAGCGTGGGCCGGTCGGCCCACTGCAGGTCGTCGAGCATCAGCGCCAGCGGGCGCTGCAGTGCGGCCGTCCGCAGAAGTCCCGCAACCGCAGCAAACATCACGTGCCGGTTCTCCTCGCGCGACTGCTCGGCGACCGGCATCGGTGGCGCCGTGAAGCCGCCCAGCTCGGGCACCAGGCGTGCCAGCTCGCGGCCGTAGCGGGCCCGGTGCTCCGCCAGCAGCTCCTGGGGCGCGAACCGGGCGTAGTGGGTGAGCAGCTCGACGAACGGCTGGTAGGGCACGCCGAGCTCGGCATCGCAGCGCCCGCACAGCACGGTCGCCCCGGACCGATACAGCATTCCGGCGACTTCGGCCGCCAGACGCGTCTTGCCGATGCCGGGCTCGCCGACGACGAAGATCGTGCGCCGCTCGCCGTCGCGAACGTGCTCGAACGCCGCGGTGCAACGCTCAAGCTCATCGCGGCGGTCGATCAGCCGCGACTCGCTGAGGCGCGCCGCGGCCAGGGGCGGCAGCGGTACCTGGAACGTCTCCTGGGCGGGGAGCTCGACGCTGCCCGCCACCGACGCGAGGCGCTCCGAGCGCAGCGCGTGGATCGGCCACTGACCCGGGACGCCCCTGAGCTCGTGGACGCCGCGGTCGACGAACTCGAAGACATGGTCGTCGAGCAGCTCGAGCACCGTTCCGGAGACCAGCACTTCGCTGCCGTGGGCGCGCTCGCCGACCCGGGCCGCGACGTGGACCGCCATCCCGGCCAGCCTGTCACCGAGCAGCTCGCACAGGCCGGCGTGGATGCCGGCGCGCAGCTCGACGCCGAGCCCGGCCGTCGCGACGCACAGCTCCTCGGCGCAGACGATCGCCGGCCCCGCGGTGTCGAACGCCATCAGGAAGCCGTCGCCCCGATCGGTTAGCACCCGGCCGCCGGTCTCGTCGACGGCCTCATAGACGATCTCATCATGGCGTTCGAGCAGCTCTCGCCACCGTGTGTCACCGAGCCTGGCCAGGTGCTCGGTCGAGCGGACGATGTCGGTGATCAGCAGCGTCTGGTGGAGCCGCCCGGCGGGCGCGTTCGCATCGTGCGTCATCCCGCCTGGAGACGCTAACGAACCAGCCAACCCCTCGTCGGACGTCAGGAGCACTTTCGGCTCCCCTGGGCCCCGAGAGTCCCGAAATGGAGATTCAGACCGGCAGGCTGAGAGCCGTCATCAGGCGGGTCGGCTGAGCCCGCATGCTGGTCGGATCGTTGGGCAGGTACGCGAGCAGCCGCTCACGGACGGAGGGCAGGGCGGCGCACAGGCGCCCGATGCCGTAAGCGCTGAAGGTCAGCAGTCGCATCGGCGAGGTCGCGATCACGCTGTAGCGCTGCGGCTCGAGCTCGGTCGGGTCGATCTCGCCAAAGCAGTCGCCGGTTGTCAGAGTGCCGACACGGCGGTCGCCCTGCCACAGCTCGGCGGTGCCGGAGCGGATCACGAAGAACGTCCCTACTAGGCGTCCCTCGTGGACAAGCACGGACCCGGACGGGACCTGTACGTCGAGGGCGGGACCGGCCAGCGAGCGAACATCGAGGGGCCTGACCGGTGCGAATACTTCCATGGGGTCTTGTGTGGGGTGCATAACAGCAAGGTAAGTGCCCCCGGCGGGCCCGCGGTGCGACATTTCTCACATCGTTAATCCCGTGGCAGCGACGGGGGCGCCGACCGGTAGCTCGCGGGCGTGCGCGAGAGCGCTACGGGGTTGCGGGTGAGAAGCACCTCGCTGCCGTCGTCCCGAGCAATCGAGACCGTGGGGGCGAGCCCGAGCGTCTGCGCGAGCTCGAACGCCCCGCGTACATCGTTGACCACGCCGGCGGGCACGCGAGCGTCGGTGAGCAGCCGCGCCCACTCAACCGCCTGCCGCGCAGCCAGCCGCGCCCCGAGCGCTTCGTGCAGAGCCTGCCGGTTGTCGACCCGGCCCGAGTTTGAGTCGAAGCGGGGGTCCTGCGCGAGCTCGGGCGCGTCGAGCACCTGGCACAGCGCCGAGAACTGGCGCTCGTTGCCGACGGCGACGACCAGCTCTCCTTCGGCGGTGGGAAACGGGGCGTACGGGGCGATGCTCGGGTGCTCGTTGCCCATACGCCCGGGCACCACGCCCGCGATCGTGTACGCGGACCCCTGGTTGACGAGCGCGCCGAGCAGCGCGGACAGCAGGTTGACCTCGACGAGCTGTCCGTTCCCACCCGCGTCGCGATGGCGCAGCGCGGCCATGATCCCGACCGTCGCAAACAGCCCGGCCAACACGTCCACCAAGGCGACGCCGACCTTCTGCGGCGGCCCGTCGGGCTCGCCGGTGATGCTCATCAGCCCGCCCAGCGCCTGCACCAGCAGGTCGTATCCGGGAAGCTGCGCGCCGGCTCCGCTGCCGAAGCCCGTGATCGAGCAATAGATCAGACCGGGCTGATCAGCCCGTAACTGCTCATAGCCGAGCCCCAGGCGGTCCATCACCCCCGGGCGGAAGTTCTCGACGATCACGTCGGACTCGCGGGCCAGTTCGCGCGCACGCTGCACGTCGCCCGGGTGCTGGAGATCGAGCACGACCGACTGCTTGTTGCGGTTGACCGACTCGAAGTAGGTCGCCTCGCCGCGCTCGTCGTAGGGAGGGCCCCAGCTGCGGGTCTCGTCGCCGCCGCCGGGCCGCTCGACCTTCGTCACGGTCGCCCCGAAGTCGCCGAGCATCATCGTCGCGAACGGCCCGGCGAGCACGCGCGAGAAGTCCAGCACGCGGATGTCCTCGAGCGCGTCAGCCACCGGCCATAGGGTGCCACGCGCCCGTGGCTACCGGCGGCCCGGCGTCAGCTGACCTCGCGCAGGCGGCCGCTCTCAACCTCGTAGACGAAACCCCTGACCGCGTCTTTCTTGGGGATGAACGGCGATGCCTTGATCCGGGCGATCGACTGGCGCACGTCGCCGTCGAGATCCGAGAACGCCTCGGCCGCCCACTCCGGCCGGATCCCGGTGTCCTTCTCGATCGAGGCCTTGAACTCGTCGTCGGTGAACGTGAGCATCCCGCAGTCGGTGTGGTGGATGAGCACGATCTCCTCGGTCCCCAGCAGGCGCTGAGAGATCGCCAGCGAGCGGATCACGTCGTCGCTCACGACCCCGCCCGCGTTGCGGATCACGTGCGCTTCGCCCTCCTGCAGGCCAAGCGCCCGATAGACGTTCAGCCGCGCGTCCATGCACGCCACCACCGCCAGCTTTCTGCCCGGAGGGAGCGGTAGATCGGCCTTGTCGAACGATGCGGCGTAGCCCTCGTTGTTGGCCAGGACGTCGTCGGTCGAGCTCATCGGGGTCCTTTCGTTCTTGTCTGGGGCGCTCAGCTGAGCGACTGCTGTGCCCGCAGCTCCTCATCGAGCGTCAGCGACTCGCGTTGGAGCTCGCCGCCGGCGCCGACACGGTAAACCCCGGTGCGAGCGAGCGGCGGAGAGTATGCATGGATCGTGACCGCCGGCGCGGTGCCGCTGTGCATCACCCGGTGGATCGCCACCGGGGGCACGCCAAAGCTGCGGCCCGCGCCGATCACCCTGCTGCGCGGGGTGGCACCGAGCCGCAAGCGGTCCTCACGAACCTGGCCCGAGATCACCGCGATCGCCGCCGCCGACAGGTCGTGGTCGTGAAAGCCCGTGTCCTGGTCCTCGCTCCAGCAGATCACCCACGCGTTGACGTCCTCGTCGTCCCATATCTGCTGATAGACGCGCGCGTCGTTGGCGTGTCTGACCAGGTGCTCCCAGCGGTGGCGCGCGGCCACCAGCTCGAGCAGGAAGAGGTTGAGGTCGCGCGGCGTGAGGCTCATGCAGCCAGCCTCGCGGGCGCAAGCAGCGTGGCGCCGCCAGCCTGCAGGATCGCCTCCCTGCCGGTCGGGATCGGTTCGAGCACCGGGCGATCGGAGCCGTAGATCAGTTGCGAGGCGCCGACCCGGCGCGCCATCGCCTCGACCGCCGTCGGCCCGTAGCTCGACGTGTCGTAGTACGTCAGCGGGTCGCACACGTCGACCGCCGGGCCACCCCGGGTGTCCAGTCGCTCGCTGAGGAGTGGCGCTCCACCGGCGAGCATCGAGAAGATCACGGCCAGGTCGGGATGGCGGCAGCGCCCCGCGGTCGTGAACGCCAGCCAGGCGGCCTGCATCTGCGACACGTAGCCGGTCAGCGCCTGCCACCAGGGCGGCTCGTGTGCCGGCGCCTCCCGGCCGCTGTCGCGGGGGTGCCGGCCCGGGCCGGGGTGCACGAACAGGGGGGCGTCGCGCTCGACGATGCGCTCGAGCAGCGGCGCCGCCGCGTCGAGCTCGCGTGTCGTGGCCAGCGCGCCCGCCGGCATCGAGACGCCGATGCAGCCGCGCGCGAGAACGTCGTCGACGTCGTCGGGGTCGGGGTTGTCGAGTGGGAGCGGGCCCCACGCGGCAAACCGGTGACCCAGCGCCTGCACGCCCTCGAGGTGCGCGTCGATCAGAGGCAGCGCCTCGTCGCGGGGGAGCGCCTCGATCCCGATCGGGCTCGACAGCGCGATCACCGCAAGCTCGATGCGGTCAGCGTCGAGCAGGCGAGTGCGGCGGGACGGGGCTTCCGAGTTCAGATCGATCGCGCACGGACGCTCGCCGGCGGCGTGCAGTTCCGCGATGGCCCCCCGGAGTCGGATGAAGGGCAGCTCGCTCCTGGCCGCGAGCGCCTCGATCAGTGGGGCGGTCCAGATGTGTTGGTGGACGTCGAGGCGCATCTGATCTCCGTCGCCGGTCGAGTATCAGCACTAAGTCTATAGAAATACTACTGAGACTGGCCCGGGGGAGGTGGCAACGGCATGCAGAACGTCCCACTCGATCGCCCGCGAACGCGCGTTGGGGAGAAACCCGCGCTCAGCGCGGCTAACGACCCACTCGAGGATCGACAGGAATCGAGTGGGGCGTTTTCCACCGTCCCGCGAACCCTCCGATGACTTTTCGCGCCGCCATCGGTCTCTCACACGAACAGCGGTGTATGAACAGACCACGATCACGTTCGGGATCCGCGGCCCGCTCGCGCGCTCCGATCTGCCCGGACTGTGCGATCGGGTGTGCGCACTGCTCGAACGCAGCCGCGCGACGGTCGCCCTATGCGACGTGACGGGCATCGGGTCCGATGCCGTGGCGGTCGACGCACTCGCGCGACTCCAGCTCGCCGCCCACCGGCACGGCTGTCAGGTGCGGCTGCTCCGGTGCACGCCGGAGCTCCGCGACCTGGTCGCGTTCATGGGCCTCGCCGACGTGCTCGTCGAGTAGGAGTCAGTCGAGCCGCGGCGGCAGCCCGAACAGCGGGAACAGGCGCTCGGTGTCGAGGAAGAACGTGAGCTCGACGATATTGCCGTCGGCGTCGAACTCGAGCACCTGCAGCGCCCACGGGTCGTGTCCGCTGCCCGACTCGCTCGGCTTGTACTGACCGAAGGCGACCGAGCCGTTGGCCATCGGCGCGGGGAGCACCCGGGAGCCCTGGCAGCCGATCCCCGGCCCGACCCACCAGTTGAGGATGTCCTCGCGCCCGGTCAGCCACAGGTCGAACGGCGGCATCGACTGGATCGCGTCCTCGCGGATCAGCGAGGTCAGCGCC
This sequence comes from Solirubrobacteraceae bacterium, assembly GCA_035693425.1. GTDB lineage: Bacteria > Actinomycetota > Thermoleophilia > Solirubrobacterales > Solirubrobacteraceae > Palsa-465. The sequence goes on along the minus strand of DASSGR010000043.1, from coordinate 14,397 downwards.
TCCATGTCGTAGTCCTCGAACGCCTTCACATAGCGGTCCAGCAGCTCGCGCTGCGGCGGATCGACCGTGGGTGTGGCGTCCGCCGACGTGATCCCACTCGACTCGATGGTCGCGCGGGCGCGCTGCAGCGCGCTGTTGATCGACGCGACGCTGGTGTCGAGCAGCTCGGCGGCCTCGCTGGCCTTCCAGCGCAGCACCTCGCAGAGGATCAGGGCGGCGCGCTGCCGCGCCGGCAGGTGCTGCAGCGCGGCCACGAACGCCAGGCGCAGCGTCTCGTGCGCGACTGCCGCCTCGGCCGGGTCGACCTCGACTGCGGCGTCGGTGGGGATCGGCTCGATCCAGGTGACCTCGGGAAGCGTGTTCAGGTTCGCCGCCTCGGGCGCGCTGGACCCCCCGAGGTCCATCGGACGCGCGCGGCGGGAGCGGCCGTTGAGCATGTCGAAGCACACGTTCGTGGCGATCCGGTAGAGCCACGAGCGCAGCGCAGCGCGGCCCTCGAAGCGGTCAAAGCTCCGCCAGGCGCGGATCATCGTCTCCTGCACTGCGTCCTCGGCCTCAAACGGCGAGGCGAGCATCCGGTAGCAGTACCGGGTCAGCTCGATTCGGTGCTGCTCAAGTTGCTGCTCGGGGCTGTCCGCCGCGAGCGTGAGTGGTGGCTGTGACACAACGCTCATCGTACGACAAGCACCCGCTGCGCTCAGACCCGGGGGCGGCGGGAGCTCTCGGACCAGAGACCGTCGCGGTCGCGAAAAATCATCGCGACGCCGGCGGCCACTTCGATCAGCCCGAATTTTCCAGGAGCCGGACCGCGCCCTCGACCACCGTCGCGGCCGCGTCGACCGTGCCGAAATCGACGTTGTCGGGCACGTCGGTCGGCCAGTGGTAGTTGCCGGGAAGCTTGAACTCGTTGAACGAGGCGACCAGCGCGCTGGGGTAGCCCGCCCGGATGCCTGCCAGCGCGTCCGACCCGAACGACAGCCAGTGCTCGCGGATGATCGGGATGCCGGCCTGATCGGCCGCCCGGCTGATCGTGTCCTTCAGGGGCCGGTCGTACTCGGTGTGCCGGAGCATGCCCTCGCCCTCGACCAGCACCAGGCGGGATGACCCGACGGCGTCGATCGCGATCACGTGCGTCCTGCGCGCGTCGAGCTCGTTGCGGTGACGGCGCATAAACGCCTGTGAGCCCTCCTCGAACGACTCCTCGGAGCCCGCCGACAGCAGAATCACGCGGATGTCGCCAACGGGACGGCGCACGAGCGCCTCAGCCACAGCGACCAGCGCCGCGACGCCGCTGAGGTTGTCGTTGGCTCCGGGGACCACCTTCGAGCGACCGATGTCGGCGAACGCCGCCGCCGAGCCGAAGCAAAGCGCGGCGCCCAGCCGCCGCCTGCCGAGCGCGACGAGGATCGGGCCGGCGAACACCAGGCCCATGATCCGTGGCCACCAGCGCATACGGTCGAGGACCTGCGGAAAGCGTCGGGCGAGCGCGTAGGGAACCGTCGGATCGAACACCGCCCCCGTATGCGCCGCATCGTGGTGGGCGATGATCACAACGCACCGGTCCGCGTCGCGCGGACCGAACTCGGCGACCACGTTGCTGGTGGTGCGCCTGCGGACGAAGCGGCGCGTCCAAACCCCGCGGTGCAAGCCAAGCTCGTCCCAGATGCCGAGCGCCGCCACGGTGCCGACGACCGCCCGAACCAGTCGCCCGCCCAGCAGCCCCGCCACGCCCGATACGGCGGAAAGCATCCCCAGCGGCCACCAGTATCCGCCGTGCGCGGGTGCCTCCTCGATCCGGACCTGATCGACTCCCAGCTCGCGCAACCGCTCGGCGATCCACTCCGCGGCCCGTCGCTCGCCAGCGCTGGCGGAGGGGCGCTCCCAGCTCGCGAGCTCGCGCACCAAGCGCTCGAGCTCGGGCGTGCGCGACATCTGCTCCTGGCTGCTCATCGGACGGCGACTGTATCGGTCACGCCCCGTTCGGAAGTCTCGGACGAGCATCCGTCCCTGATTCATCGCGGCGGCGTCGGGTAGCTCTCTAGTGCCCTTAATCACAGAAATCGAGGTTGGAGATGGCCCTTAACGACCGTGCCGCTGCGCTGGCGCCGTACGCCGAGCAGCTGCTCAACAATCGAGATGTCCAGGACGCGATCCAGCGCGCCGCAAGCGCGGGCCGCGACAGCTTCCAACGTGCTCGAGGCACGAGTCCCCGCAAAGCGGTCACGGACAAGCGGCTGCAGCGCCGCATCCAGGAGACCGCGCAGGCGAGCTTCGACGTGTGGACCGCCGTCGCCGAGTCCGGTAAGCGCAAGCGTCGCGCGCACTGGGGTCGGCGGATCGCCGTGCTGACCGTGGTCGGCGCCGGTGCCTTCGTGGCGCTGAACACCGACGCGCGCGAAACGGTGCTCGGCCTGCTGCCCGGCAACAGTGGCAACGCTTCCCACTAGCCGCAATAACGAAGGGAGTCATGATGTCCGAAATCCGCAGCAACGGCGAGACGGAGTTGCGCGACCGCCCCGCCGCCGAGCTGCTCAAGCAGCTGTCTGAGCAGACAGCGACGCTAGTCCGCCAGGAGCTCGACCTCGCTAAGGCTGAGCTCACGGTCAAGGGCAAGCAGGCTGGCATGGGCGCCGGCATGTTCGGTGGCGCCGGGTTGTTCGGGCTGTATGCCCTGGGCGCGCTGACCGCTTGCGTGATCCTGCTGCTCAGCACGGCGATGACCGCGTGGGTCGCCGCGCTGATCGTCACCGCTGTGTATGGCGCAGTCGCTGGCGTGCTCGCGCTGGTCGGCAAGAACAAGGTCCAGGCCGGGACGCCGCCCGTGCCCGAGCAGACGGTCGACAGCGTGAAGGAAGACGTCAGGTGGACCAAGCAGCGAGCGAAGGAAGGCCGCTCATGAGCGAAAACGGTGAGAGCACACAGAAGACGCCCGAGGAGTTGCGCGAGGAGATCGAGCAGACCCGTCAGGACCTAGGAGACACTGTCGAGGCACTGGCCGAGAAGACCGACGTCAAGGCCCAGGCCAAGGATCGCGTGACAGCGGTCAAGGACAGCGCGCTCCACAAGAAGGACGAGTTCGTCTCGCGCGCCAAGGAGGCCACGCCCGATTCGGCGAGCTCGGGAGCCCAGCAGGTCGTCTCCACGATCAAGCGCGATCCGGTCCCGTTCACGGGCATCGCCGTGTTCGCAGCGGGCCTGTTGGTCGGCTGGTTGATCGGACGACGGTAGGACGCCACCATGGCCAAGCACTCGGCTTCCGTACAGGATCAGGTGGATGAAGATCGGGCACCCGATCAGCCGACGCAGCTCAAGACCCGGGCGTGGCCCGCAGTCTTCAAGCGCACGTTCAAGGAGTACAAGGCAGACAACCTGCCCGACCTGGCCGCCGCGCTGACGTACTACGCGGTGCTCGCGATCTTCCCGATGCTGATCGTGCTGGTGTCGATCCTCGGGCTGCTCGGCAACTCCGTCACGCAGCCCCTGATCGACAACCTTGGGAAGGTCGCGCCCGGCGCGGCCAAGCAGATCTTCACGAGCGCGATCACCAACATCCAGAAGAACCAGGGCACAGCCGGTGTGCTGGTGATCGTCGGGCTCGCCGGCGCGCTGTGGTCGGCGTCAGGCTACGTCGGCGCGTTCATGCGCGCGTCGAACGTGGTGTGGGACGTCGGGGAGGGCCGGCCGATCTGGAAGACGATCCCGGTGCGCCTCGGCGTCACCGTCGTGACGCTGCTGCTGCTGACCGCCGGCGCGCTTGCGGTCACGTTCACAGGCGGGCTCGCCCGGCAGGTGGGCAACGTAATCGGGGTAGGAGGCACGGCGGTCCAGATCTGGGACATCGCCAAGTGGCCGGTGCTGGTGATTCTGGTCGCAGTGATGCTGGCGATCCTCTACTACGCGGCGCCGAACGTCCGCCAGCCTGGGTTCCACTGGGTCACGCCCGGCGGCCTGCTTGCGGTGCTTCTGTGGATCGTGGTCTCAGGCCTGTTCGCGCTGTACGTGGCGAACTTCTCGTCCTACAACAAGACCTACGGCGCGCTGGCGTCGGTGATCGTGTTCCTGCTGTGGCTGTGGATCACGAACACAGTGATCCTGCTCGGCGCCGAGCTCAACGCCGAGCTCGAGCGCGCGCGCCAGATCGAGGGCGGACTGCCGGCGGATCGGGAGCCGTTCCTGCCCCCGCGCAGCGAGCCGAAGGAGGCCTGATGCCCGACGCAACCGACATGGGAGGTGAGCCATGGGCAAGGTGATGTTCCTGCCGATCAGCCTCGGCAGCGGGCTGCTCGCAGCATTTATAGGCAAGAAGACGTTCGAGCTGATCTGGGGAGTGATCGACGACGAAGAGGCTCCCAAGGCAGAGCACCGCTACGTAAGCCTGCCCAAGCTGATCGCGGCCCTAGCGATCGAGGGCGCGCTGTTCGCCTTGATCAGAGGGCTCGTCGACCATGGTTCGCGCCAGGCGTTCGCGCGGGCTACGGGCTCCTGGCCGGGCGAGGAGCGACCAGAGCCGGAGTGACGGCCTCAGCCGCCCGGCTCTGACAGGTCGTCGGCCCGATCTGACAGCTCATCGTCGTCGTCGTCCGAAGCGGCGCCGCCGCCGATGCGTTCGGCCACGAGCGTCAGCTCCCGCACCGCGTCGGCGATGTCATCGCGGTCGGCCTTGTGCTCGATCGCGATCCGCAGCGCCGCGATCTCGCGCGCCAGGTACTCCGCGTCGGCGAGCGCGCGAGCGTTGACCTCGCGGTCGCGCTCGACCTCCGCCTTGTCGCGGTCGGCCTGGCGATTCTGGGCGAGCAGGATCAGCGGCGCGGCGTACGCGGCCTGCGTCGAGAACATCAGGTTGAGCAGGATGAAGGGATACGGGTCGAAGCGCAGCGCGACCGCGGCGATGTTCACCAGGATCCACACGACCACCACGACCGTCTGAATCGCGAGATAGCGCCCCGTGCCGAGATACCTGGCGATGCTCTCGGCAAAGCGCCCGAACGCGTCGGGGTCGTACTGCGGGCCTCCGGGGGTTCCCCGCGGCTTGCTGAGGTCGTCGCGGCGTGCCATCGGTAACTGTTTACCCCACTTGCTCCCGTTCATGGCTGATTCGCCAGCCAACCGGCAGCAGGCGATCAAGCACGTCGTCGATCGTGACGGCGCCCAGCAGGCGGCCCTGATCGTCGAGGACACCCACCGCCATCACGTCGTACGCCGCCAGGCGCTCGGCGACCTGACGGTCTGAGGCCTTTGCGTTGATGGTCTGGGGCTCCTCGTCCAGGCACCGCGACAGGGTCTTTGACGGCGCCTCTCGTAACAGCCGCTGGAAATGGGCCACGCCGAGAAAGCGTCCGGTGGGCGTTTCGGTGGGCGGCTGACACACGAACACCTGGGTGGCCAGCGCCACCGGGAGGTCGGGGTCGCGCATGCGCGCCAGCGCCTCGGCCACCGTCGACTGAGGACCCAGCACGACCGGTTCGGGCGTCATCAGGCCCCCGGCCGTGTCGGGCTCGTAGGTCAGCAGCCGGCGGACCGGCTCGGCTTCCTCGGGATCCATCGCGCCGAGCAGCTCGGCGCGCCTCGTGGCCGAGAACTCGGCCAGGAGGTCCGCTGCGTCGTCGGCCTCCATCTCGTCCAGCACGCGCGCCGCCTTGTCGAGGTCGAGGTCCTCCACGATTCGTACCTGCTCATCCTCGGACAGCTCCTCGAGCAGGTCCGCGAGCCGGTCGTCTTCCAACGCGGCGGCGAGGATTCGCCGTCGCGACAGGGGCAGCTTACGAATCGCCGCGGCCATCTCGACCGGATGAAGCTGGCCGATCGCGGCCGCCTGGCGCGAGGCCGGCGGGTCGTCGGCAAACAGCTCGCCCGCCTCGCTCCAGTCGATGATCTCGGGCGGGCGCCGCCTCGGCGGCAGCCCGCCGCCGCCGAGCGCGATCGTTGCAAGCTCCCAGCTGTAGGGCTCGGGCGCCGGCGTGATGCTCGCGTCGGTGACCTTGCGCCCGCGCACTCGCTTCTGAAACAGCTCGCCCACGACCAGCAACTCGCCCGGGCGTAGCTGGAACTGGCGCAGGTTGATGCCGCCGCGCCGCAGGCGCACCCCGTCTACCTCGATCTCGGCGACCCGTCCGATGCCGACGAACACCCGGCGGCGCTGTACCGCCACCACGAACCCGTTGACCTGCGGCGGCGCGCCGCCGCCCGACGGCGTCAGGACGACGTCCGCCATGTGCCCGATCTCGGCGCCGTCGGCGCCGACCAGGGGCAGCCGCACAAGACGGGAGACGTATACGAGGCGGTCGCTCATGCCCTCATTGTGCCCCGTCACCGCGTGGGCGGCCAGGCTGCACCCATTGCCGCCGGGCATCGGTGTTGTTAGCGTTGCTACGGGCGCGGGGCACTTTGATGACGAGCCTTCGGATTCTCGGACCCGTAGAGGTGTGGCAGGGCGAGCAGCGCCTCGCCCTGGGGGGTCCACGACAACTTGCGCTGTTTGCCTTCCTACTGCTGCACCCCAACCGCGCGGTGTCGCGCGACGCGCTGATCGACGCGCTCTGGGGACCCGCCCGGACCGACGCGGACAACCGGCTGCAGATGGCGATCGCGCGCCTGCGCAAAGCGCTCGAGCCGGTCAACGGAGACGCCGGGGCGCGTCTTCAGACCGTCAAGGGCGGCTACCTGTTCACGATCGCGCCGGGCGAGCTGGACGCCGATGCGTTTCACGCCGCGGTCCACGCCGGCTCGCGCGCGCTCGATGCGGGCGCGCCCGAACAGGCGACCAAGCTGCTGACGGACGCGCTCGCGCTGTGGCGCGGCCCGCCGCTGGCCGAGGTCGCGTTCGAGGACTTCGCACAGCCAGAGATCCGCCGCCTTGAGGAGCTGCGCATCCGGGCGCTCGAATGCAGGATCGACGCCGAGCTTGCACTCGGACGACACGCCGAGGTGATCGGCGAGCTCGAGTCGCTGCTGATCGAGGCGCCGACCCGAGAGCACACCGCGGCGCAGCTGATGCTCGCGCTATATCGGTGCGGCCGCCAGGCCGACGCGTTGGACGTCTATCACCGCGTTCGCGCGGCTCTCGCCCAGGAGCTGGGCCTGGAGCCCGGCCCGGCGCTGAGGGCGCTTCAGGTCGAGATCCTCGAGCAGGCGGCGTCACTCGATGCGCCCGCCGCTCCCGGTTCGCCGAGACCGTCGCGCGGCGCACCTGCAGAGCGGGCGCGTGCGCCGATGCCCACCCGCCTGCGTCCGTCTGGCCCGACTGCATTCGCCGGGCGCGAGCGAGAGCTTGCGGCTCTGCGCAGCGCGCTGGCAGCGGTCGGGAGCTCCGGCAGGCAGGCGGCGTTCGTGACCGGCGAGGCAGGGATCGGCAAGACGCGAATCGTCAGCGAGCTGGCACGCGAAGCGCACGCCGACGGCGTGCTAGTGCTCGGTGGGCGTTGTGACGACGGGCTGGGCCTCCCATACCAGCCGTTCGTCGAGGTCCTCGAGCACCTCGTCGCCCAGGCCTCGGCGCAACTGCTCGAGCGCCACATCGCCGAGTACGGGGACTCCGTGGCGCGGCTGGTGCCGGAGCTATCGGCGCGCGTCGGTCGTCCGCCGGAACCCGACTACCAGTCCGGCGAGTCCGAGCGATACGTGCTGTTTCGCGCGATCGAGGGCTTCCTGGCCGGAGCGTCCGAGATGGGACCCACGCTGCTCGTACTCGAAGACCTGCACTGGGCAGACGTGCCGACGCTCACGCTGCTCAGACGGATCTTGACCTCGCCCCGCGAGTGGCCACTGATGGTCCTCTCGACCTCCCGTGTCGACGGGCTCCCGGACGACCATCCGCTGCGGCAGCTGCTCGCCGACCTCCATCGCGAACCCAACGTGCTTCGCATACACCTCGCCGGGCTCGGTGGCGATGACGTGGCCGAGCTGCTGCGCGGACTTCCCAGTTCGCCGCAGGGCGGGGTCGACGACCAACTCGCGGCGACGCTCGAGGCCGGCACCGACGGCAACCCGTTCTTCATTATCGAGCTGGTCCGCAGCCTGTCCGAGAGCGGCGCGCTCGAGGTCGACGAGGGCCGGCTACGCCTGCCCGAGGGGGTCGAGCTGGCCGAGCATCTGCCGGCAAGCATCACCGAGACGCTAGGTCAGCGCCTGCATCGAATGGACGACGACGTGCGGCGTCTGCTGGATGTCGGGGCGGTGGTCGGCGACGAGTTCGACCTCGATCTCGTCTCGGCGGTCGCGCAGGTCCCGAATCAGGCCGAAGCGGCCGCCCGTGCCGTTCGGGGCGGCGTGCTGATCGAGGTTCCCGGCGGACCCGCTCGCTATCGCTTCGCCCACGCGCTGATGCAGCGCTACGTCTATCGCGAGCTGGGCTCGAAGCGCCGCACTGATCTGCACCGGGAGATCGCGCTGGCCATGGAGACCCGGGCGGGATCCGGAGCGGCGCCGATCGCCGACGTCGCGCGACATTGGCTTGAGGCAGTCGACGCCGAGCTCGAGACCGCGTTCGCGCACTCGATCCTGGCGGGTGACGACGCGCTCGAGAAGCTCGCTCCCGACCAGGCGCGGAGGTGGTACGAGGCGTCTCTCGACCTTCTGGCCCGTTTCCCCGGCCAACGCGAGGGCGATCGGTGCAGGCTGCTGATCAAGCGCGGCGAGGCTGAGCGCCAGGCGGGCGACCGCAGATTCCGCGCCACGCTGCTCGAGGCGGCCGACATCGCGCAAGCGATCGGCGACCGCGACATGCTGGTGCAGGCGGCGCTGGCGAACACCCGCGGCATGCAGAGCGAGACGGGTGTGATCGACCAGGGGCGGATCGCCACCCTGGACGCCGCCCTGGCGATTGTCGGTGACGAGGACGACTCCGCCCGGGCTCGCCTGCTTGCCATGCAGGCCGCCGAGCTCATGTACTCGGACGAGTGGGAGCGCCGGGTGCGGCTCAGCGACGAAGCCCTCGCGATCGCGCGCCGACTCGATGACCCGCGAGCGCTCAGCACCGTGCTCAACATGCGGTTCGTCACGCTGCTTGCGCCCGGGACACTCTCCGAGCGCCAGGCGAACTGCGTCGAGGCTGTGGCGGCCGCCGAGCGCGTGCGCGACCCATTGATCCGCTTCTACGCCTACCACTGGCTGACGTACGCGTGCATTGAGGCCGGCGACATCCTCTCGGCGCGATCGTGGGCAAAACGCGAACAGGACATCGCCGACCGCTTCCGTCTGCCCACCACCGTCTGGCTGCGACGCGCCGACGAAGCCAATCTGGCGATCGTCGCCGGCGATCTCGAGCTCGCCGACGCGCTCGCCACCGCCGCCCTCGAGATTGGTCGCAGCAGCCAGCCGGACGCGATGGTCTGCTATGCGGCCCAGCAGGCCGCAATCGCGTTCGAACGCGGCACCCTGGGCGAGTTGGTTGCGCTGCTCGAACAGGCGGTGCGTGGCAACCCGGGCGTTCCGGGCTTCCGGGCCATCCTGGCCCTGGCCCTCTCGGAGGCGGGGCGCCCGGAGGAGGCGCACAAGCTGCTCGAGCCCGCCGTGGCCTCGAGCCTCCCGGTCGCGCCACACGACGTCGCCTGGCTGACCGTCATGTGCACCTTTGCGCATGTCGCCGCCGGCCTCGAGGACGCAGCGGCGGCCGCAGTGCTCTACCGGAGCCTTGAGCCGTTCAGCGAGCAGGTCGCGTTCCCCGCGTTCGGCATATGGGGACCCGTGGGCCTGTATCTCGGTCCGCTTGCGAGCGTGCTAGGCGACCCCGCAGGCGCCGAGCACCACCTGCAGCAAGCCGCGCGCGTCGCGATCACGGCCGGCGCGCCCATCTGGGAGGCGCGTGCGCTCAACCGGCTGGCACAGCTCGCCGAGCCGGCGCTATGAACGGCGCGCGGTCCGAGACCGACGGGCCGACCAAGATCGCGATCCTCGGCGGAGGTTGCGGCGGCCTCGCGGCCGCCTGGGCCCTGACCGCCACCCCCGCGCTGCGGGAGCGCTTCGAGGTCACGGTGTACGAGCGCAGCTGGGCCCTGGGTGGGAAGGGCGCGAGCGGCAGGATGCCCGATTCCTGGGGCAACGGCGGCCGGGGCCAGCGGATCCACGAGCACGGCCTGCACATCTGGTTCGGGTTCTACGTGCACGCGTTCAGGATGCTGCGCGGCGCGTACGAGGAGTCGGGTCTGGCGTCGGGAGACGACTGGTGGAAGCTGCCGTTTCAGAAGTGCGACGAGGTTTCGCTGTACGAGCAACGCGACGACGGCACCTGGCTGCGGCAATCCGTCCGCCTCCCCCGGCGCGGCGGAGCCAACCGGGGCCCTCCCACCCAGCCGCAGCGCCTTGCGATGGGGCGCGTGATGGCCCGCACCACGCGGCTGCTCGCGACCGGCCTGCGGGCCGAGCTGGGGATGGCAGAGCCTCGGCGCCGGGGCGGGGCGGGCTCCTCAGCGAACGCGGAGGTGGACGAGGCGGCGTCGGCGCTCGAGGCGATCGCTGCCGAGATGGACAGCATCGAGTCGCCGGTGCTGCTGGGGGCGGACGCGCCGACCGTCGCCACGCGCGGGCGAACGCAGGTCCTGCAAGCGGTGCGGCGGCCTGTTGTCACTGATGCGTTGCAAAGGCTCGTTGGCGAGCTCCAGCAGAACGTCAACCAACTGCAAGTGCAGGTGACAGGCGCTACGACGTCGGACCGGGTCCGTCTGTGGCGGGGAGTGCTCGAGCTGGTTGCGGCGTCGCTTGCCGGCATGGTCCGCGACGACGTGCTGTGGCGCGGGTTCGATGCGCTCGATGAAGAGGACTTCCGAGAATGGCTCGGCCGCCACGGCGCCGGCGAGACGACGCTCGCTCGCTCGCCGGTGCTGCGCGGGCTGTATGACCTGACGTTCGCCTACCGCGAGGGCGACAAGCGCCGGCCCAGCCTCGCCGCCGGGAAGGGCCTTCAGTCGCTGCTGATGATGATCAACTACGAGGGCTCGTTCATGTGGCGCATGCGAGCCGGGATGGGCGACGTGGTGTTCGCGCCGCTGTACCTGGCGCTCGCGCGGCGGGGGGTGAGGTTTCACTTCTTCTCCGAGGTCACGAAGCTCCGGCTGATGCCCGGGCGGCCCGTCGTCGACGCGATCGAGCTGACTCGGCGGGCCATGGCTGCTTCCGGGACCGACGCTTATGACCCGATCGAGCGGATCGGCGAGTGGTGGTGCTGGCCGGCAGATCCCTATCTCGCGCAGCTGACCGACGATCCGCCGACGCACGAGACGCTGGTCCGCGGCAGCGACTTCGACGACGTCGTGCTCGCGATCCCGCTCGGGGGGCTCGAGGACATCTGCGGCGAGTTGGCCGGGGCCAATCCTCGCTTCAAGCTGATGCTCGACCGTGGCGAGACGGTCCGGACAAAGGCCCTTCAGCTGTGGCTGACCAAGCCGATCGATGAGCTTCGCAGCCCGGCTGGGTCCGACGGTCTCGATCCCCCGGCGACCGCATACGTCGAGCCGTTTGACACCTACTGCGACATGAGTCACCTGCTCGAGGCCGAGGGCTACGCGCGCGGCGAAGGGCCCCGGGGAGTGGCGTACTTCTGCGCCGTGCTCGCCGACGATGCCGAGGAGTCGGCCGTCAGGGAAGGCGCGCTTCGCTATCTGGAGCGAGACGCGGCGACAATCTGGCCGGGGGCGGTGCGCGACGGAGCGTTCGATTGGGGCGTGCTGTTCGACCCCCACGACCGGGCCGGGCGCGACCGCCTGGGCGCGCAGTACTTCCGCGCGAACCTGGCCGGCAGCGATCGCTACGTGACGACACCGGCGGGGAGCGTCGACGCCCGCCTGGACCCCGACCAGTCGGGCTTCGACAACCTCGTGCTCGCCGGTGACTGGACGCACAACGGGATCGACGGTGGCTGCGTCGAGGCGGCGGTGATCTCAGGAGAACGCGCGGCCGAGGCGCTGATCGGCCGTCGCCCGCGCGACGGGCGGGCCGTGGGGCTGAGGCGATACGTCGACTACGGCGCGCTCGCCACCGCGCCCGGGCCACTGCTGTGCGAGCGGGCACGTCTGTATTGCTTCTTGCTGTCGACCGATCGGGCGCGAGTCCAGCAACTATGCGATCGCGTGCTCAAGGAGCCGACGGGCGGCGCGCTCCGTTACATGGTCCCGCGTCTGGCGCCCGTGATGCTCACGTTCGGCACGATCGCTGGACTGCGGTCGCTTCACCCCGATCATTCGGGCCGGGGGAGCGCGTCAGAACCCGAGGCGGCGATCTGGGTGCCGACGATCGCCCAGCGCTACGAGGGCGGTCGGTACGTCGACGAGCACATGGCGATCTTCATGCCGTATTTGTGGGTCGACGATCCGATCGCGTTTGCGTCGGGTCGCGAGGTCTACGGGTTCGCCAAGACCCAGGGCTGGATGCCGCGGCTCGGCGACCCTCGCGGCGCAGCGGACGGACGTCCACCGGATCCTCCCGAGTCGCTGATGCTCGATGTCTACGGCGCCGCCGAGTACGGCCCCGGCTCCGAGTTGCAGCGCCACCGATTGCTGACGATCCGTCGCCGTCCGGCGCGCCGGGGCGCCGCCGACAGCGGGCCCGAAACGGCCGCCGAAGGCGACGATCTGGCGTCGCTCATCGCGCACTTCGTCTCCGAACTCGATCCGACCGTCGAGCTCGAGCCGGCGCGGCGGTCACTCGACGCCGTCCGCGTCCCGCTGCGCGCCGCGCGAGCCCGCGGCGCCGCGCTCGCCGACCTGCTCTCGGGCCAGGTCGTGCGCCATGTCTTCCTCAAGCAGATCCGCGACGCCGAGCACGGCGAGCTCGCGGCGCTCCAGCAGGTGGTGGAGGCGCGCTCGAGCGTGTTGCCGGGGTCGTCGCTGCGATGGCGGCGCCTCCGCGGGACCTACGAGCTGTCGATCGACCAGCTCGCCAGCCACCCGCTCGCAGACGACCTCGGACTGGCGTCCGCGCACACCGTCTCGCGCGCGTTCGCCGCAGAATTCGGCTTCCGCATGGAGCCGGGCGTCATCCGCTGGCCGTAGCAGCGACTCGCGGCACTAGGCCGTTATCAGATGTGACCCGATTGTGAGCTGCCTGTTATGGCGGCTCACGACAGTGACAACCACACAGACGACGACTGATCTCAGGGTCGCGCGTCGTCGTCAGACCCACTCGCCGGGGGACCGGCGACGAGAGGAGAAATCGTGGTTGTCCGGGGGGTGCCCGCCCGGCGGCGACGCTGCGTTCGCGTGTCGCTGCTGGCAATCGTTGTTGCCTGCGTGCTCAGTACGCGAGAGGCCCGAGCGGCCGAGCTGTCGCCGATTGGCGTGCACTCGATGCTGTACCTGACGCATCCGTTCGGCGCCAAGCGCGCGATGTTCCGCGAGGCGGCGGCCGCGGGCGCGTCGACGATCCGCGTCGACGTCGAGCTGCCCGCGATCTTTCCGGCGCCGCCTGGCGCGCCGGACTGGAGCGGTGTCGACCAGTACATCGCGCTGGCCCGCACCTATCACCTGCGTGTGCTTGCCGACCTGACCGGGACACCCTGGTACATGGCCGACTGTCCGGCCGGCACCCCGTTCGACGCGACTTATCTCTGCCCGCCGGTCGACCCGCGCGCGTGGGGCCAGGTCGCTGGCGCTGTCGCCGCGCACACGCGGGGCGTAATCGACGATTTCGAGATCATCAACGAGCCCGACGGAGGCTGGGCGTTCCACGGCACCGCGCAGCAGTACGCGGGGATCCTGGCGGCCTCCTACGACGCGATCCACGCCGCCGATCCAAGGGCGCAGGTCGCGCTGGGCGGCCTTGAGAACGTGGGCACGTACGGGGTGGCGTGGCTCAACCAGGTGTTCGCGACCCCCGGGGCCGAGGCGATCCACAAGTTCGACATCGCCAACATCCACGTGCGCACGCCCGAGTCGGGAGCCGCGCCGACGGTGGCGCGGTGGCGGCGCTACTTCGCAAGCGCCGGCTTCCGTGGTCCTCTGTGGGTGACCGAGACCGGCTACCCCGCCGATCCCGCCTACCAGACCGATCCCGGCTATCGCAACGGCGCGACGTCGCAGGCCAAATGGATGTCCCGGGTGATCCCGGCGATGCTGGGCTCCGGTGCGGCAATGGTGTTCGTCACCGAGCGCGACTCGCTGACCGGCCGCTTCGCGTCCGAAGGCATCCTCCAGAGCGCCGATCCGCTGACCGCCGACCCGCAGTACAAGCTACGTCCGTCGTTCTACGCCGTCAGGGCGCTGGCTCGCCGGCTGGCCCATACCCGCCGACGTCGGCGCTAGCTGGGCGTGGTCCGCGGGCAGGTCTGCTGGTAGGGGATATCGGGGGCGAAGGTCGCCCACTCTGCCGGGCTGAGTCCCGCGCCCACGAAACTGCACACCTCCTGGCGGAGCTGTGCGAACGACCGCGGAAGGCTCACCGACTGCCATAGCCGAACGGTGTCGTCCGAGC
>DASSGR010000042.1:0-19958 GCA_035693425.1 Solirubrobacteraceae bacterium | reverse complement strand
CCCGCGGTCCATAAGCGCCGCCAGCACCATCCGGCCGGAGTTCCGCCGGCATCCAGGCCGGGCGGGCGACAACCTCTTGCAGCCACACTCCATCCCGCCGAAGCACGAAGCTTGACAACCGGCCCTCATTCATAGAGGCGAGATGCGAGACAGACGTCATCAACGGTCGCGAGACCTGCGTTCGTGTCGGCGCGTGCACGCGGAGCCAGCGCGGGCGTCGTGACTCCCTTTGTCCGACAGCAGCAGCCAGCGGCGGCGCCGACCGCGTCGAATCGTGGCTGCTTGCACGAGAACGCGGTAGCGCCCGATCGATCGGCGGTGTCCCTGCTTCACCTGGCGGAGCGCGCCCGCGGAGATCGTGGGAGCGCTCTCCCAACTCGTCCCGAGCATCAGCGCCGACGACGGTCGCGGACGCTCCTGCAATCCCTGGCGAAGGAGCGGTCTCGCGCCCGCGTGCCGCGAGGTTGATGCTCGTGCTCAAGAGCGCCACCGTCACTCGTCGCTCCTGCATCGGTCGGGCTAACCAGAAGGCGACAAGCCGCTATTCGGACGGCTGCTGGTCGTCCCGAGCGGGCGTCTGGAGCGGCACGCCGTGCGCTCTTGGTTGTTCGCGAGTTGCAGGAGCGCAGCGGCAGGGTGATGGGGCGGGGACCACGATGGCGCAACGCCCATTCGCGCGGTCGCGTCCGGCGAGCGCGCCCGATGGCGCGATGCCGAGGTTCCGCTCCACACCGGAAACTGTCGACGTGCGGGCGGCCGCTGCGCCGTCCGGTACCGAGTTCTAGGGCAGGGCTACGCGCGCCACGATCTGCTGTTGGTAGAAGCTCGGGTTGTGCCCGTAGTCGTAGGTCGAAACCGACGTCGTATAGGCGTGGCCGCCGCCGAAATCGAGCCCGAAGTAGTCGCCGATGAACGTGGTCGACCCGCACACGCAAAACCGCTTGGCGGCGTTCAGTTGCGGATCCCAGGTGAACCGCGAGAGCCGGATGTTGCGCCCGACAGGCGTGAGATCCGGCTTGTAGAACTGGATCGCGGTGTTGACACAGAAGTTCGGCTTCCCGGCCGGCGCGAGCGGGTCGAACTGCACGCCCGAGGCTAGGTCGCTCGGGCACGCTAGTCGGCGGTCGTAGAACGCCACGGCGACTGTCCCGCTGGACGCGACCTCGACGCGCGGCTGCAGTGCCTCCACGTTGTCGGGCCCGTCATTGACACGGATCGGCGCGCTCCATGTTGAGCCGCCGTCGAGCGAGCCCGTCAGGTACACGCGCGCGAGGCCGTCCGGATCCTCGTTCTCGTAGGCGACGTAGAGCGGCCAGTGGCCGTTCACCTGCTTGGTGCCGAGGCCGAACGAGTTGACGATCCCTTCGCTGAAGGTCGTGTTCAGGTACGTCGGCGTCAGCACGCTCGGCGCGACGAGCGACGGTCCCTGCCACGTGACGCCGCCGTCGTTTGACCGGATCAGGTAGATCGAGTTGTTGAGGAAGCCCTTCGAGACCGGGTTGTTCGTGACGGTCGTGTAGACGGTCCCGTCCGGCGCAACGTGCGGCAGCAGGTAGGTATCGAAGGGGTGGCCAGCAATCGTCGGCAGCACCTGCGGCGCCGACCAGTCCGTGTGCGTCCCGTCCGGGCGCGCGTCGGCGTAGGAGACCAGGATCCTCGATGGGTTGAGGACAAACTGGGTGAACATCGCGTAGACGCGCCCGTAGTGAGGGCTGAGCGGATTCGTGTCAATCGCGATCCACTGCTTGTCCGGCGTGTTGGTGTCGGCGTTCGACGCCGTGAAGACGAAGTCGGGGTGACCGTTGTGCGTCGTGATCCAGTTCGTCGCCGTCTGCTGGCCGGCCGGCTTGGCGGGGTGAACGGCGACCGAGATCGCCTCGGGAGGCACCATCGGGTTGGCCTGCTTGGAGCCGTTGTTGAACACGTGCCCGCCCGACTTGTCGTAGACGAACACGTACGGCAGCAGCAGCGAGTAGAAGTTCCCCCACGGGTCAAAGGCGCCCACGGGGTCGGTGTTGTCCGTCCACCCCTCGTAGCCGGGGACATGGCCTTGCACCGGCCAGGTCGCGCCGCCGTCCCATGACTCGTAGAAGCCGATCAGGTGGTTGTAGCCCTCCGCACTGACGAACCACTTGCTCTGCCCAATCAGGTGCTGCGGGTTCTGCGGGTCGACGCGAATGTCCGACTCGGAGTGATCCTTGACCAGCACCGGCTGGTTCGAGACGTCCTGCGTCGCAAAGCCGCTCGTCTGCTCTCCGGTCGTGGCGCCCGGACACGCGGTCTCGCCACCGCCGGGATAGCCGTCGGCGGCCGTCAAGGCGGTGAGGTACGGCACCTCGGGCGCGTAGCAGCTAACGAGCTGGGTGGTGGGCGACACGTTGGTGACGCCGTTCGCCGCGTAGCTCGCCGCGAACGCGGCGGCGGACTGATAGCCCTGCGGCAGCGGTGGCGCGGCTGCGGCAGCCGTTGGGGCCACCAGCGCGGCGCCAAGCGCAGCGAGGGCGGTGACGAATCGCTTCATGCTGTCCGCCGTACCGAGTTCCCAGCGCGTGGTCGTAACGAGCCACGTGGTGAGTCCGATATAGACGCCGACGACGCTCGGCCTGTCAGCCACGGACGTGCCAGCGGGCGCCTACAGTCCGCGGCTGGGATGAGATGCCCCCGCCGACGACACTTGCGTAGAACGCTGCCGCGGCTTGTTGTTTCATTGCTTCGGGCCGGACAAGCGAGAACCGGCGACGGGCGAGCGTGCAGAACGTTCCGACAAAGCGACTGTTGGCGACCTCCACGCGCCGCCCAGGGCAAACGCATCCGCACGGTCACGGATGCTACTCCCGTCCGCCCGCGTCAGCGAGCACCCGGCCCCGAAGGGTCCGTCTCCGAGCGCGCGCAAGGTCTCTGGCAAAGAACCGGTCACCGTCGCGAGTTTTGGAAGCGCTCGGTGTTGTCCTCCGGTCAGCAGACCTGGCACTCGCACGGCTACCCGCGTTGGGTTAGGCTCGCCCGCAGCCGTTGACCGAGCCGTGCTCCAGCTCAGGCTGGTCATGAACCGAGGACACGCAGATGAGCCGTCACGGCCGAAGTTGCCGCCACCTCAGCGGCCGGTGATCGAGTAGCGGCCGGCGTGCCATTCGCTGGGGATCCGGACCGAGTGGCCGTGATAGCAGTTGCTCTTCACGCGCGCGAAGACCGCCGGACTGCCCGCAGACTCATACCGGTGCGAGAAGGCGCGCGAGGGAGCGTCACCGGGTCGCCGACGGGACAGCCGCGGACGTTGTCGCTGACCTAAACACGCTGCCCTTCACGACCTCTGCCCGGCGTGACGTGGATCGAGCCCAGCGGCGACCGCCGATGCCGAACAGCGAGTATCGCAACCACGACGGTACCGGCCGGCTTCCCCGTCTCCGCTGCTCCATAAGGGGCTGCCCGCACCAAAGCGGCGCCCGGCAGCTGGGTCTCCCGCTCACCTCTGCTTTCGCACGCGCAGCGGGCGTATCGGCGGCCAAGTCGCAGACGCACGCTCGGGACGAGCTGCGACGCCAGCGACGTCTCCGCCAGCCGCTCCTGGAGTCGCCGAACGGAGAAGTCTCGATTCTCGGGATCCGGGCTCCGCAGGCTGTCGCTTCGGAACGGTCGCGGCACGTCGTCGCCGTCGGGCGCTACTCCGTCCGGAACGGAGCCCCATGTACCGCGAGACTTCCTCGTCGCCGTCGGCGCCCCACGTGCAGATCTTGTCAATCTCGAGCCAATCACCATTCTCCACAGTCCCGCGAACATGAACCGACCTCATCTCGGTACGGACGTTGCCTGTTCGACTCTCGGCGAAAGGCGATGGCATAGAAGGCCTCGCAGCGTTCTAGTCGAATTGCACGGCAAGCCGTGCCCCCCACGAGTGGATGGTTCGACTCCATCGCCGCTCTGTGCTTCGGATTCAGCTCAGCCTTGGGCCAGGGCCGCAGGCAGCTCGCGGCGCGAGCTGATGTCGAGCTTGCGGTAGGCGCGCACGAGGTTCATCTCGACTGTCTTGACGGTCAGGAACAGCGCCTGCGCGATCTCTTTGTTGGAGCGGCCCTCTGCCGCCATGCGTGCGATGCGGGCTTCCGCCGGGGTCAGCGACTCGACGCCGGTCAGCAGCGCGCGGCGTGGCCGCGCGCCAGCCAGCCGCAGCTCTTCCCGCGCGCGGTCGGCGAAGTGCCGCGCCCCTTCGCGTTCGGCGTAGTCCAGGGCGGCGCGCAGGTGCTCCCTTGCGTGCACACGCTCGCGCGCGCGGCGCAGCGCTGTCCCGAGATCGAGCTCGGCACGGGCGTGGTGCCAGCGGTAGGGGGAGGCGGCCAGGATCTTCAGTGCGCGCTCGAGCTCGTCCAGGTCACCGGTTAGCCGCCCCAGCGCCAGCTGGAACGTGCCGAGTCCGATCACCCCGCCGGTCCGATGGGCGAGCGCCACGACCTCGCGGGCAACCTCTACGGCCTCGTTGCGGCGCCCGGCGGCGGCCAGGCTGTCGAGGAGATCCGTCATCCAGTTCACCACGTTCGGGTGCCGGATCCCCGCGGCGGCCTCCCGCTCGCGGCGGCCCTCGAAGATGGGGATGGCTGTGGCATGGTCGCCGCGCCAGGCCGCCAGCTCGGCCCGCCGGTAGGACACGGCCAGCGCGCCGAGCTCGTGCGCGTCCGAGACACGGTCGAGCTCGGCCTGCGCCTCGTCGAAGCGGCCGCGCATGATCAGCGTCTCGACGAGGTCGATGACGGTGATGAAGTGCGCGAAGCGCGACAGCGCCGGGCTGGCCAGGCCTTCGCGCATGGCGGTCTCGGAGGCGGCCAGCTCGCCGCGCAGCGAGGCGATCCACCCGAGCTGCCGCTGCATGTTGGCGAAAAGCGCCTCGTTTCCAGTCGACGCCGCCACGCTCTGGCGCTCCTCGGCCAGCGTCTGGGCGAGCTCGAGCTCATCGGCGACGATCAGCCAGCCGAGCGGGTCGCCGACGTCTACGCCAGCCACCAGTGCGTCGACACCCCGCTCGCCCACGGCGCGCCGAAGCAGGGCGACGACCTCGTGCAGCGGCTCGCAGCGCATGAAGCGCACGGAGGCCGACATCACGAGCGCCAGCCGCTGCGCCGGCGTGTCGCCGGGGAGCCTCGCGGGCAGCCGTTTGATCAGCGCGAAGCAGGTCTCGCGATCGTCGCTGTCCCAGGCCGCCTCAGCCAGCAGCATCTCGAGCGCGAGACGCTGGTCCGCGCTGATGTCGGCTCGCTCCATGGCGCGCACGGTGGAGCGGACGGCGTCGTGGTCGAGGTTGCCGTAGGCCGTCGCCGCCAACTCGATCGCGGCCTCGGCGCGCACGGGCGAGCCGGCGCTGTCGGCGAACGCGCGCGCGAGCGTGGCCTGGGCGCCCGGGTCGCTGACGAGGCGCTGCAGGCGGCCGAGATCGACCAGCATCCGCCGGCGGTTCTCGTCGCCCGCTGCACCCTCGGCCAGGGCGCGCTCGAAGTAGCGGATGGCGGCCCGCGGGGCGACGCTGGCCACCGCCGCGTCGGCGGCGGCCTGCAGAATGCGCAGGTTGGCCGGATCGCCGGCGGGCTCAGCGGCGAGCAGGTGCGCGGCGATCTCCGCCGGTGGCGCGCCCCGCGCCTTCAACGCATCCGCGGCCCGTGCGTGGCCGAGGCGGCGCTCGAACGATCCCAGCGCTTCGTACACCGCCGTCCGCAGCACGGGGTGCAGGAACGCCAGGCGCTCGCCCGGCTCCAGCACCCGGGCGGCGACCAGCGCGTCGGCGGCACCCGCCGCGCGCGGCGCGTCGAGCGCGGCCACGGCCGCGGCGTCCGCCAGACCGGCCCCGCCCGCGAACAGCGACGTCGCACGCGCCAGCGCGACGGCGTCCGGCGAGATCACCTCGACGCGGCGCAACACGGCCCGGGCGATGGTCGCGGGCGCGACGTTCTCGAGCGCGATCCCCGGGGCCTGCTCGACGGCGCGGTCCAGTTCGCGGACGAGCAGAGGATTGCCTCCCGTGAGCCGCGTCACGTCCGCGGCGCGGGCCTCGCCGACCAGCGCAGCCACCGCCGCTGCGCTCAGCGGCCGCGGTGTGATCACGGTCGCCGCCTCGGCGAGCGCGCCCACCTCGCCGGGGCGGCTGCTCGCCAGCAGCAGGACCGGCAGGCTGTCGATCCGTCGCGCGAGGTAGTCGACGAAGCGCGCGGACTCCGGGTCGAGCCAGTGCACGTCGTCAACGACCAGCACCAGCGGGCACTCCTCGGCCAGGTTGGACACCAGCCAGAACAGGCCGTGCAGCGGGTCGGCCAGGGAGCCTGGACCGACGCGCTCGAGCCCGAGCGCCGGCAGCGCCAGAGCGGCGGGCCCGGCGAGGACGTGCTCGCGCTCGACCCGGCCCAGCTCGAGCACTGTGTCCGCAAGCAGCTCGCGGACCGCGCCGAACGCCAGGTCCGCCTCGAGCTCCGAGCCACCGGTGCGCAGCACGCGCACGCCCCGGGCATCCGCCGCTGCGGCGTCGAGCAGCGTGCTCTTGCCGATCCCCGGCGGCCCCTCGACGAGCAGCACCGACCCCTCGCCGGCCGCGAGGGCGGCGACCCGGGCTCCGATCAGCCGCAGCTCGGTCTCGCGCTCGAGCAGCACGGCTGCACTCTAATTGGAGGGGCGACCCCTGTTTCGAAGGACGTCGCCTCTGGGCGACGATGCCTCGCATTAGTCACTCACAAACAGAGTTACGGAGATGCCATGAAGCCCTCCTATGTAGGTGGTAGCGTCGGACTTGTTTATCCTCCGACAGCCCGGAGTGCTGGGGGTGTGTGGTGTTTGTGGCTCCTCCGACGGGCGGCCCGGTACGTTGGCGGCAACGTGGGGCTTATCGAGCCTGTGCAGGGGCGCCAGGTCGGTGATTGTGCGGGTTGCGTGGCTGCGTGGGAGCGGGCAGAGCGTGCCCCGCAAGCCGAGCTTCAGAGGACACGTGAAGCGCACGTCCAACGCCGAGCCGCACGCGGTGGCTCCCGAACGCGAAGCGACGTTGGGCATGGGCCAGCAAGAGCGGTTTCCGGTACCACCGAACATCGATCGCGCGGTCGTGCGTAATCGCCGATTTCGGTCAACGGAATGAGCCGCTCGTAAGCGAGTCAAGTCCGTGGTCGTGGTGTAGCGGGCGGAGCTCGTTGGCGAGGGGTGGCGCCTCAGGCCGGGTGGAGGGGCGGATACCGCATTCACCACAGCTCAGGCAGCTCGTCGTGATTGACGAGCGCCCCGCCATGGCCGGTGGAGACGAGAAGCAAGAACACCAAAGGAGACAACTGTGATGGCAGCGGACGGCAACAACAACGAACCTCAGCCTCGCCAGGGTCGGCCGAACCTCTCGCATCCCGATCGCGTCGCGATGATGCGCCAGCGCGAGGAGATCCGGCACCTGCCCGAAACCGACTGTCCGGCGCTCGCCCGCGACTGCGAGAGGATGCACCGATCGGCCGTCTCCGAAACATGCGAGCGCACGACACACGCTTTAGCGCGAGACCTGTATGCAATTCGCAATCTCCCGGTGGTTGTCCCACAACAAGCCGGTCCCGACGGTCCCGTTCTCCCGTGAGCTGATTTACCAACGCTCTTCGCGCGGCGGTGATCCGGGCCCGTCTCATCCCGCGAGGGTGTTCGCCTCCTCGTCGCCTGGTTTGTGGAAGGGATACGCGCGTCTTGGCGTGAGCCCGAGGCGCGAGGGGCGTGGCCAGCTAACGGTCGGCTCAGCCGCGCCCCTGTCGCTCACGCCGAGCCGGCGTGGTCCGGTCGGCTGATTCCACGCGATCCCCTTGGCGACTCATGTGAGGCTGCCATTTCCGCATAAACGACGTGAACGAGCGAGCCTGCCGAGCGTCTCGAAGACGCGATATGGGAGGTCGCGCACGACGTGAATGACGTGATCGTCATCAGCTCGCTGGTCGACGAGCCTGGGCAGGGCGGCCTTGCTGGCGATGGGTGCGCAAGGCGCGCACCTGGACCCGTCCCGGTTCATCGGCCGCGCGGGCTTGGACGTCGCCTTCAGACACCACCGGAGCTACCGCCCCCCGGCCCACCTCTGCGTGGCTGTGTCTCCTGATGCCGGCGTGGGCCCATGACTTCATTGCGCCGTTGATGTTCCCTGGGCCGCTTCCCCGGAGCAGCTGCCTCACCCTCGTCTGGGCCGTGCTGGACCTGCTGATCACACATCAGACTAGAACGGCATCCACTTCAACACGCTCGACCATCAGCGACTCAACAAGCCCGCTACCAAGGCACTGACCAACCATCCCCGAGGAGGTGACAGCCGCATAGACTGACCACCACCGGGAACCGAATTCACAGCGCCCAAGAGACGCCACCACGGTTGCTTGTGGCTGCTGCGTTTGCCTCGAAGCGACAGCGCCGCTGCGCATGGCCGCGCTCAGCATTGCGCTGTCGCTGATCGTCCGTAGCAGCGGTGGTCGAGGCGGGTACGAATGACTGCATCCAGCGCGACAGCAGCGCGGCGAGTTAGCCGGCGCTCGCTGCTGCTTAGCGTTGACGGTCGCTTCGAGAACGACTGCCGCTTGCAGTAGCGGAGCGGCGTTCTGGGTGAACGCGCGGGCCGACCGGGTCGCGCTGCTGGGTTGCGCCGGCTTTTGGATTGCCCGGCGGATCCAGCGATGTGACGCGCGCGTCGACGTCGGTGCTGTTAGCCCGGAGGAGGCGTATCCGCATCGTCGTCCAGAGTGCTGCTTACTCTGAAGGCGACACTCTCGCCTTTGGCGAACAGCAGGTCTGAGCCGATCTCGGCGAGGAGACCTGTCGCGCCAATCAAAGCGGGGCTACGGGTCCTTCCGGCCACGAGCGGCAGCGCGCACACGCGGTGAACGGAAAGCAGGGCTTTCAGCCCGACGGCCGTCGCGTCAGACGGGTCTACGGCGCGCCGAGTTGCGCAAGTGGCGAATAGGAGGGCTCTGCGGTGGAGCTGGCGGAGTCCTGTTTCGGTGGCTGCGCGGTACATCGCAGCGTACGGGCGTGCGCGACCTGTTTTGCTCCTAGTGAGAGGATCGGTCGGCTGGCCCTTGCTGCTCGTTCTGTGTGGCTGCGAGCACCTGCTATGTCTTGCGTGGCCAGCAACCACAGAATTACGCGCCTGCGGCGCGTGACAATGTAAGGATGGCGCAAGACATGAGCGATCCCGTTGAGGGCGCCGCGGCGGCTAGCGATCTGTCCGGGGCAGAAGTCGCGGCCGATGACCCTCGGGCTGCGGCGGTCTCCTTCATCACCACGGAGCACTTCACGCTCCAAGGAGCGCGTTCGCAAACCGTTTCGGAGTCCACGGGTCGGGCGAACATGTTTTTGGCTGCGGTGTCCGGGGGCTTGGTCGCGCTTGGTTTGGTGGCCACGGCTACGCATGTCGGCACGGCCTTCTATGTGTTTGGATTGATCCTCCTCCCGACGCTCGCCTTCGTTGGACTCGTGACCTTTGACCGCGTTGTGCAGAATGGAATCGAGGATCGCGGCTACGCGCAGCGCATCGCCCGCCTGCGCGGGTACTACTTCGACAACGCGCCTGAATTGATTCCGTATTTGCTGAGCGTTCCGGCAGAGCATCGGCTCGAGGTCCAGGGACTGCCGACGACGTGGCGCTTTCAGGGCTTCCTCACCGTCGCCGGGATGATCGCAATAATCATCGGCGTTCTCGGCGGGGCCGCCGTCGGCCTACTCGCGGCCGTCCTCTCGGATCACGCACTGGCCGCATCGATCATCATCGGCTCCGTGTTTGCTGCTGGCGTGATGGCCGCATTGATGCGCTACCAGCGGTCGGCTTGGCGGCGATACACCGACCAGGCGGCCGACGCTCTGTAGGCCTCCTGGTGCGGAAGGCGGGAGCCTCAGGCTGCTGTGTCAATCGCTCCGTGGCTTCCGCGACAACGGGGGCGGCAGACGGGCCATCGCATACGGGGCTCCCGCCGTGGCGGGACGATGCAGGAGTGGTGAGGGACCACTTCGACGCTCCCGCGGCGGACGACGAGCGAGCGCGGTTCTTGAGCGTCGCCCCGCTGTCGCTTCCCGCGACTCGACTTGCTCTCCACGTGCCGCCGGGTCGACAGCGTCGGAGGAGCTGCTCGGGTGGTTCGAGCCGCTCCACTAACGGCGCGCATCAGGGCCCAGCGCGCCTCGGGGACGCTGAAGCGGCTCCAACACGACACTCACCGCTCCCGCTACAGGGGATTCGAGCGTCCCCAGCGGCCGTCGGCAAGGGTCTGGCTCCGGATGAGATTCGCGAGCCGCGACGCCACATCCGGCTAGCCCTGCGTTCCCCGCGGAGCGAGCATCTCGTTGCTAACACCGACGGCCCCGCTCCGCGCGGAGAGCGGAAGCTTCACTCAGAGTGCCGCCCGGGCGACAATTCAGAAGTGGAGATTGGAGCCGAGGCGTAGCTGCAATCGTTCCAGCGGAGGACACGCCTCGTGCGTAGGCAGACACCCGCAGCCTCGTGTGATTGCGCCAGTGTCGCCGCCGCCGCGAGGCTCGTGGTGCAACCGCCAGCTCGCTCGCCGCCGGGTGCGGCCGGCGCCTAGCCGCGCTCGCCGACGTCCACGTACTCGCGGTCGAGCGCGCCTGTGTATAGCTGAAGCGGCCGGAACGTCGTCTGCTCGGGGTCCTTGACCATCTCGACCCACTGCGCGATCCATCCGGCGCTGCGGGCGAGCGCGAACATCACCGGGAACATCGGCGGCGCGATCCCGAGCGCCTGGTATGTGAGGCCGGAGTACAGATCGAGGTTCGGGTACAGCCGGCGGGAGGTGAAGTACTCGTCGTCTAGCACTTGCTGTTCGAGTTCGTCGGCGATCGCGAACAACGGGTCGGGTCGGCGGTGTTCGTAGAGCTGCTCGAGCTGCCGGCGGAGCACACGCGCCCTCGGGTCGTAGGTCTTGTAGACCCAATGGCCGAAGCCCAGCAGCCGTTCGTGCGCTGATTTGACGCGCGCGAGGAACTCGGGGACGCGGCTGGGCGATCCGATCGCCCTCAGCATCGTCAGCACGTCTTGGGCGGCTCCCCCGCGCATCGGCCCTGACAGTGCGGTGACACCGGCGGCGACGGCCGCGTATGGATTCACGTGCGTGGACCCGACCGCGCGCACGGCGGTCGTGGAAGCGTTTTGCTCGTGGTCGGCATGCAGCATCAGCAGCACGTCCAGCGCGCGCTCGACCACCGGGTCCGGGGTGTAGCGAAGCTCGCTCATCCGGAACATCATCGACAGCAGGTTCCCCGTGTGGCTGAGGTGGTCCTCGGGGTGCACGTACGGCAGCCCCTGCAGGTGGCGGTAGGAGAAGGCCGCCAGGGTCGGCAACTTCGCCAGCAGGCGGACCACCTGCAGCTCCCGGGCCTCCTCGTCGTGCACCTGGTCGGCGTCGGTATAGAAGCTGGAGAGCGCACCGACCGACGCGGCCACCATCGCGATCGGGCGCGCGTCATACCTGAATCCCTCGATGAAGCCCTTGACGTTCTCGTGCACGAAGTTGCGGGTGCCGATCTCGTGCAGCCACGACTCGTACTGCCCCGCGGTGGGCAACTCCCCGTTGATCAGCAGGTACGCCAGCTCGAGGAAGTTCGAGCGCTCGCACAGCGCCTCGATCCGGTAGCCGCGGTGCTGGAGGATCCCGGCCTCCCCATCGATGTGCGTGATCGCGCTGCGACACACGGCCGTGCTCGAAAGGCCGGGGTCGTATAGCGCGAGCCCACCCGCCTGCCGTCCGAGCTCCGAGCTGCGGACCGCGCCGTCGTCGATCGGCAACTCGAACCGCTCCCCCGTGCGGTTGTCGATCACGGTCAGCGTGCTCCGGCTCGCCAATCCGTCGGCCCTGTCGCCCGATCGTTGGTCCACCTGGCCAATCTTGCCCGCACTCATGCGCTGCTCCGCTTGCCGTTGGTCACATCACGCCCATCACGATCGCACACCTCGCTTCAGACCGCGTGCAAAGACGGCGATCCGCATAAACGTTCTGTGAAGGACATGCCGCAGCGCGCTGCGCCAGCCGCGATGAGTCCCACACCTTGTTGGCCCCCTCGACAACAAGTCCAGGCTTGTCCCCGATACCCAGCAGCGCGGCCGCAAGACCACGGCGCGCCCGCCATTGGTGATCAGCCACGGATCGCCGGCCCACACGGGGCTGTCAGCTAGTCATTCTCTTCGGCCAGCGCACCTCGGCCAGTCGCCCGCGCAGTGATGATCACGCCGTCGCTTGGGTAGACGATCGACTCGTGCTGGTCATCCCACCGAACACGATAGTGCTGGTGGCCCGCGCTGCCCAGCAGCTCGAGTACCTTCCCACGCCGCGACGGCCGACCATGCAGTCCGCGCGCTTCAATCTGATCCCCCACCCCCGCCGTGCCGGTCATTCGCGCATTTCTCATGTCCTCACCTCCGAGGTCGCCGAATCCTTCTTTTCTAACTCCTTCCGGTGCGCAGCGCAACGGTGCGATCGGCTGACTCCCTCGGGGATATCTACTGAAGGCCGAGAACGCGATTCAGCGCACCCAACCGCGAGCACGGATGCAAAGCGCCCAATTGCCGCAGCGAGCCGAGGCGCTGGCCAGGAGCCGAGGCCGAGCCGGCGCGTGCCCGTCAACGCTTCGTGCGCCGCGACTGGTCGGCCCAGCTCCATCACGGCCACCGCTGCGTCGCGGTGTTCCGCTGGTCCAGCCCCGAGACGGCGGGCCCTATGGGATCATCGGGAGCAGCGTCAGGCTGCGTGGCTCCCCGTTCTGGCGCGCCTCGCAGTAGGCGGCTAGCTCGTCGTAGACAGCGGCGCCGCACACGCGCCGGAGTTCCGCGTCCATGGTCACGTACACCGGTTGATCGGCGCTGAACGCGTCCGGATGCTCGGTGCACCACCAATCAAGGATTCCCTCCCCGCCCCAATCGACAGTCCGGCATGCACGCACCATGGTGGTCTTGGTCTTGTCGTCGATATCGAAGAACAGCGGGACCTGCCAGCAGATCCGCGGCTTCCAGTCCATCGGGTTCTCGCCGCGGCGCAGCGCCGCGACGTGAAGCGCACAGCCGGCCCCGCCGGGATGGTCCACGCGGTTGTGGAAGATGCACGCGCCGCGGTACAGGCGGGTGTGGACGCTGTCGCGCTTGAACCGCGCCTTGCCCCATGGGTCGCGCCCGCCGAGCGCCAGCGCCACCCGGCGGTTCTGCCAGTCCTCGTCGGTCAACTGCCTGACGCGTCCGCGGATCCTCTTGAGATCCTCTCTGCCGGGCCTGTCGCCGTCGCCTCGGTAGATCTCCACGCCGTCCACGCAGCATCCGCGGGCGGTGCCCCGCAGTCTGGTATCGGGGCATCCGCATCCCCAGATGCACCGGTAGTTGGACAGCATGAACGTCAGGTCGAACTCCCAGCTCCACCCATTGCCATCCCGGAACGTAACGGTCTCGCGCGTGAGCATCAGGACCTTCCTGCATCAATGAACCGCAGCCGAGAACGCGACAATACCGCCGCCCGACAGCCCGCAGCCGGTCAGCGAACGCGATCATCCTGGCACGGTTAACGAGCACCCGTGGCGGCATGGCCGGTTCAAGCGTCGAGGAGCGGCGCGCCGTGGCCGACCTGTTCCCGGAACCGTCGGCGACGTCGCCGCCGCGCTCAAGCGCTGCTGAGCCTGTCCGACACCGGTCGTGCCCGACGGGCGTTGCGCGGATGACGGGGCTGCTGTCACTGAGTGGCAAAGCGCTCGTTGGGGTGGCGGCGTCCGTAAACGAGCCCCTCCTGAGTGAGATGACTCGTTCACCGTCCAGCGCGCTGACGACTGTCACTGGCCCGAGCAGCAGCAGACCGGCGCCGACACTGCTCCTCTTCTGCTCGCAGCCGGCGTGAACCAGGGCTAACGGCGCTTTGTGGACCTAGCTTGTTGCCTGAGTGGGCGTTGCGGGGTACGCTGACCGCGCAGCGCGTTTTTGGAAGCTCCGTGACCCAGCAGTACATCGTCGGGCAGTTCTCGGTGTTGCTCGAGGACCTGCAACCGCCATCGGGCGAGTGGTTTGCGGCGGTCTGGAAGCTGCGCCGCGAGGTCGAGTCCTGTTCGTTATCGATGCTCCCACGGCTCGCGGACGAAGCCATCGGCCTGACCGACCTGATCTGCTGGAGTGCTCTTGAGCAGGGAGACCTAGGCGGCTTCTGCGGGTGTGCCAGGAGCGCCGCCGCGCTTGGCGAGTTCATCGACAACGCCCGTCTGCTACAGGATTAGCGCCCCGGCCCCGGCTCGGCAACAGCGGGGTTGACGGTCGCGCTGAAGGGTGTCTAATCGGCCTGGCCGTAGGCTGCGATCTCCTCTCTTTCTTTCTCTGAGAGTTCGCGTGGGGTTTCGCCGTGCGCGAGCTTTTCGCTCTGTACGTGGTGGCGGATCTCATCGACGATCTCGGGGTTCGCGAGCGTCGTTACGTCGCCGACGTCCGCGAAGTTGGAGATGCTGGCGATGACCCGGCGCATGATCTTGCCCGAGCGTGTCTTCGGCATGTCGGCGACGATCCACACGTTCTTCGGGCGCGCGATCGACCCGATCTCCTTGACGATCGTCTGCGACACCTTCTGCGCGACCTCGGCGCTCGGCTGGAACCCTGGCTTGAGGGCCACGTACATCTCCACGATCTTGCCGCGCACATCGTCGATCACGGGTACCGCGGCGGCCTCGGCGACCTCCTCGACCATGATCGCGGCCGACTCGAGCTCCTTGGTCCCGAGCCGGTGGCCGGCGACGTTGATCACGTCGTCGACGCGGCCGAGGATCCGGAAGTAGCCGTCGGCCGCTTGCACGGCGCCGTCCCCGGCGAAGTACGGCCAGTCGTGCCAGTCCTTGCTGTCGTTGTCCTTGTTGTACTTGGCGTAGTAGGTGTCCACATACCGCTTTGGCTGTCCCCAGATCGTCTGGAAGGACCCGGGCCACGGGTTGCGGATGCAGATGTTCCCCGCCTTGCCCGAGCCCTTCGGGACCTCCGCCCCGGTCTCGTCGTAGATCACCGGAAAGATGCCAAGCACACCCGGCCCGCAGCTCCCCGGCTTCATCGGCTGCAGCCCGGGCAGCGTGCTTCCCAGGAAACCACCGTTCTCGGTCTGCCACCAGGTGTCGGTGATCGCCGCCTCGCCCTTGCCGACGAAGCTGTGGTACCAGCGCCACACGTCCGGCTCGATCGGCTCCCCGACCGTCGTCATCGTCTTGAAGTGATAGTTGTACTTGCCGGGCTCTTCAGGTCCGAGCTTGCGCAGCATTCGGATTGTCGTCGGCGCGGTGTGGAAGATATCCACGCCCAGCTTCTCGGCGATCCGCCACGGCCGCCCAGCATCCGGGTAGGTCGGAACGCCCTCGTACATCACGCTCGTGGTACCAAGCGACAGCGGCCCGTAGACGATGTAGGAGTGGCCGGTGATCCAACCGATGTCCGCAAAACACCAGTACGTATCGTCCGGATGGATGTCCTGGTAGTACCTCGACGTGCCAGTCACATACGACAGATACCCACCGGTCGAATGCTCGCAGCCCTTAGGCCGGCCGGTCGTGCCGCTCGTGTACATCAAAAACAGCGGCGCCTCCGAAGGCATCGACACCGGCTCCACCTGCTCCCCACGATACGTGTCCAACAGCTCGTCGATGAAGAAGTCGCGACCCTCGACCATCGGGCTCTGCGAGTGGTACTCGCCGGGGTGCCGCCGCCACACCAGCACCTTCTCGACCTCCTGACCCTCCTCGCGCGCAGCCGCGATCGCCTCGTCGGCCTTCGCCTTGTGATCGATCAGCTCACCGTTGCGCGAGTACGCATCCATCGTCACCAGGATCCTGCTCTGCGAGTCGGCCATCCGGTGACCACACGCAGCGCCCGCGAACCCGCCGAAAACCTCGGAGTGGATCACACCCATGCGAGCGCACGCCAGCATCGAGACCGGCAACTCCGGCACCATCGGCAGATGGAACGTCACCCGGTCACCGGTCTGCACGCCGGCGAAATCACGCAGCAACGCCGCGAACTCGTTCACGCGTCGGTGAAGCTCCCGGTAGGTGATCTCCTGCGTCTCCTCCTCCTCGCGCTCAGGCACCCAGATCAGCGCGTTCTTGTCGCCGCGCGATTCCAGGTGTCGATCGACGCAGTTCACGCTCGCGTTCAGACGCCCGCCGACCCACCACTTCCAGAACGGCGGGTTGCTCGTGTCCAAAATCGTGTCCCACTTGCGATCCCACGTCAGCATCTCCGCGTACTCGACAAAGCAGTCCGGATAGCGCTCCTCGCTGAAGCGCTCAAGGATCGCCGGGTCCGCCGCGTTCGCCTGCGCGACGAACGACGGCGGCGGCGGGTAGTACTCCTCCTCCCGCCAATGAACCGCGATCTGCGCCTCAGACACGGCCGCCTCGGCAACCTCCGCGGCCGACGGTACGTGATCCTCTACTCCCATTGCTCAACCTCCTAGGAGGGCTTGGCGAAACGATTGACGAGAGTCGCCATGACGCGGCTCCGTCTGATCCGAGCCGGTGAACGACACGTCTCGACCTCGTCCATCTCCTGGGCAATGCGCAAGATCGCCTCACGGTTGGCAGCGAGCATCGGCATCACGATGTCGCCGACGGGGTCGGCGACATATTGAGGGCCTTCAGTGAGGGCGCGGATACCCACTGGGGTCGCTTTCACGCCCATGTCCATGATGCGCCGAACCTCGTCTTCGAGCGACACAGGTACTCCTCTCCGCTCGGATCTGCGAAAGCCTATGAGAACCCAACAACAGAGGTCAGCCGTATTTTGCCGCGCAAACGGCTCACAGGACAACGGATAAGGCACCGTCGGGGGTGGAGCTACAAGACAAGCTGTCCGGCTCCGACTGCCGCCTTGGACCAGCACCGCAGTCTCGTCGGTGACGTCGGCACGGCATTTTTGCTCTCGCTGGCCCCCGATAGCGAGCGTGCGGGTGGAGCGTGGACGCTTGTAGCGGCCATGGCAAGCTTGCTCACGAGCACGATCAAGACCCGCGCTGGACCATCAAGACCGTGCCCCGGCAGCAGGAATACGGCGCGCGCCTGCAGACCGAGGGCAAGGTGCAAGCCCGCCATCACCTGCTCGACTCTCACGGTGGCGCATGGATCTACGACGTCGAAGTCAAACGAGGAACTGGACATGTTGTTGGCGCAGGCGCCGGTCTACGACATCGGCAGTTGTGGGCTCTTGCCTTGATCGAGCAGCAGCGCTAACGGTTGGCCGCTGCTCACCCGAAGAAGCAACGCTGAGCGCCGCGGTCGGGTCATGGGTGGATCGACAGTGGGCTGACTTCCGCAGTGCCGGGCAGATGCGGCGGCGCCGCGTGCGTGACAACAACGCTCATTGTCGATCAGAGCGAGACTGTCCCGCCAGTCGCGGCGCGGTAGGTCGTTTCATTGCTTGGCTAGGTCCCAGCGGAATCCGAGGAACGAGCGTCGAGCCGGTCGGGACGAGGACTTGTGGCAGGCCCCGGGTTACGGGCAGGTGCCGCCCGTCCGGCGATATATGGCTTGCGCGGCCGCGATCAACGGTCTCGTTGGTGCTGTCGTTCTTGGAAAAACGACACGCCCACCACGAGGGTGCAGCGGCCCTGCCGCCAGACGATGTTCGCGTAGCTTTCATCGATGGAAGTCGTTCCCTTCCTCCCGTGCGCGCCGGGTATTCCGGTGACCCCGAACTTCGTATGTCCTGGCAAGAGATGCACGAGGAAGGCTGTTTCGTGCCGGGCGCCGATCGACGTAGCGAATTCCTTCACATATGAGAGGCCGGCCCCGCCCTCGGGGTTGGTGCGTTCCCCGGCCGCGGCGACGAAGCCCTCGGCCTTGAGTCGCTTGGTAGCAGCCGCCACCTGCTGGGGCGACGCATGGTTCAGGAATTGGCGCACGTAAGCGCGCAGCGACCCGGCGACATGCGGGGGACCGGGCGCGAAGCCGTGGCCGGCGCGCACCAGGAACCGGGTGAGCGTCGCGGCTCGTGCAGGCTTTGCCGCATCCGAGCGGGCGGTTGAACCGGCTGCTGACATGCTCGATCCGAGCCAGATCACTGCCAACGCCGCAAAGAGCGCGCAAATGGACCTGGCGGTGAAAACCACCCGATGATCAGCCACCCCATCCCTCCTGTTCCGACCGGCACCCAACCGCGTCGGACCGATCATCTCAAATCGGCGTGCCACCAGCAATCCCTCGCGAGTCACCCACCCGCCGGCTCGCCATGACGACTGAGCGCGGCCCCACGACAGACACGAAGAGGAGCCAACCCGCGGGCCGGGCGAAGCGCCCCGCTACCAACCAGAGGCGGAGGCGAGATGCCTTCTCCTACGGGCTAGCAGCATCGCTGGAGTGCGGATGCTGTTTGCTCGTAGACCAGGAGCCGGGGGGTGCGGGAGCGCCGATGCGCTCCCGCGAGTTCGACCTATAGAGCGAGGCCGGCGCTGGCGTGCATCATCGGCGCCCGCCTGGCGTGGACGGTCGAGATGATCTCCTCGGTGTTGATCCCCTCGAGGTAGGTGCCTGTCGTTGACAGGTGCGAGTGGCCGAGCTGGCGTTGGATCAGCGGCAGCGGGATCCCTTCGTGCAGCAGCTCGACCGCATGCGCGTGCCGCAGTTGGTGGGGGGCGAACCGGCGCCTGACGCCTGCCTTGAGCGCGAGCTGGCGCAGCTCGACCCGTGCGGCGCTGGCAGACCATGCTCGCCCGCGGGTCGGACCGGCGATCACACAGAACAGCGCCCCGACGGGCAGCTGCGCGCGGTCAGCCACCCATGGGTCGATCGCTGACCACGCCGAGGCATCCATCCCGACTTCCCGGCGGCGGTCGTTCTTGCCGTGCCTGACCAGAATCGAGCCGCGGCGCCGGTCCAGGTCGGTCTCGATTAACGACAGCGCCTCGTGGATGCGCAGCCCGGCGCGCCACAGCACAACGATCAGCGCGGTGAGGCGGTGGCCGTGGCGGTCCTGACCGGCTTGGCGCATCACCGCAACGATCTCATCAACCGTCGGCGGGTCGGCGGGGTAGCGTTGGCCCTTGTTGCGCGGGGCGAGCCCGGTGCGGACCCCCGGCGTCGTCGCTGGCGAGCGGCGTCGGCCGGCAGCGTCCAGTAACGGCTGAACAGAAGACATGGCTCCCTCCTGTGAGAGCAGGACGATTACGCGTCCAGCTCTACCGTCCACGTACTACCGCCCGCGAGAGAAGCAGCAGCGATGCGGGAGCGTCGGTGCTCGATCGGAGGGGCACTCTGACCAGAGCAGACCTCGCTTCTCCTTTCCGCGCATTGCACGTCTGAGCGGCGCAGCAAGCCGACACCTGCTTCCGAAGTTTGCGGTTTCCGGATCGGCCGCGGTAATGCTGGTGGCGCCTTCCCTGCATTCATGAGAACGCGCTACTCCTGGTCGGTGGTCCCGATGACGCAGAGGACGGACGACGGGACGCGCCCCGCACGTGGCGAGGAGCGGGTGGATGGCCGCCACCGCCGGGACACCTTCTTTGGTCCGGTCGCGCTACTGCGCCACCACCCCCGCACCACGATCCACGCCGGGCCAGAAGTGATTACTCCCCGCAGTACACACATCGGTGGCATGTGGCTGCGCCTCGCCTTACGGGCTCGGCTCCACGAGAAGCCACCGCAAACCCTCAAGTGGCGTAGGTTCAAGCGGCCCGTGTGCTCCTTTGGATTCCTGATGGCGCACTTTTCGGCTCCTGCCGAGATAGAGACACGCGCTGCCGGGGCGGCCTGGCGCCCGGGTTCTTCCCTTCTGCGCGCGGAGCGCTTTGTCCGGGCGTCCGCCCGCGACAGTAGCGGGACGCGAGGAGATCTCGATCAGGGCCTGGAGTTCGGCATCCTGGCGTGGATAGAGAAGCCGGTCTTCAGCCGGTCTCGTTGTTTGTCGGTCGTTTGAATCTCTGACGTCCGCCGAAGGCGCGGAGCGATTGGCGCTCGCCGAATGCTGGGTGCTGTTCGCGTCGGAG
>DASSGR010000041.1:0-7317 GCA_035693425.1 Solirubrobacteraceae bacterium | reverse complement strand
CAGCAGCCGATCGCGCGCCTCATCCTCCCCGAGGAGGTCGCAGGCGCGATCGCGTGGCTCGCCGACTCGGCGACTGACGCCATCACCGGTGCCACCGTCCCGGTCGACGGCGGGCTCTGCCTGTAGCGACGGTCGACAGGCGCACTCCGCGAGTCGCGCGTCGGGGTCGTGGAAGCGTCAGGTTAGGTCGCTGCGGCCGCTCGGCCGGCGCGCCGACCCGATACTGCGGCCCAGCCCAAACCGCCGCCGTAGACGTCCTCGAAGACGTTGCCGGCGTCTGCGCCGGCGGCGAACGCACCCGCGAGCCCATTCCCTAGGACCCGCATGTCCTGGTCGACCTTGAGACCGCCCATCGTGTAAGTGATGCCAGCCACGCAGGCGACGGCCCGGAGCGGCGGTTCGATGATCGCTGCGTGATCGCGGCGACGCGGGGGATCGAGCGCGTGGAGGGGATCGCTCGTGGTGTTGTACGTACGGAGCGTGTCGGTAACGTTTGCGGCGGGGACGCCAAACTCGGCATCCATCGCTGCAGCGAGTTCGTCCGGCGTGTCGGCGCTCACGATCGAGGCGCCGAGCTCACGAAGCTGGACAAGCTTCTCGGGGACTCGCGTGGCCTCGATTCCAGGGATGCCCATCAGATCAACGTCGATGTACTCCCGGCGGATGCGCTCGTCGAAGATCACGTAATAGCGCCCCTCTGGCTGCTGGCAGCCACGTTCTGCGTTGTGCTCGTCGATGCATCCGACTGACTCGTCCGTGAAGCGAAGCCCGAGTTGGTTGACGATCAAGCAGAAGTCGCTGAAGTACAGCGACCCGGCGAGGAACTCCAGCCCGTTGTCCCAGACCTTCCCCTCGATCGCCGGCAGCGAGTGCCCATAGAACGAGTGCATGCCGTGACTCAGGGCGGCCCCAAGTGGTAGGAGATTCCGCAGCGCGACGCCGTCGCTCGAGCGGTTGCTACGCACGATCATCTTCTCGGGCCACGGACTGATGTAGCGGCGTACGAGGTCCGTCGAGTTCTGAAAGCCACCGCCGCAGAAGATCACCGCGCGCGCGGCGGCACTCGAGCGCGACCCGGCCCGTGCCCACGTGACGGTCCACTCATCCGCTCCGGGTTCCACCGTCTCCACTCGCGACTCGACGAGGACCTCGACCCCATGTCGCTCGGTGGCGGCTAGCAGCGTCTGGGCCCAAGGACCCCGCGCTCCGGGCCCCCCGACTGCCATAAGGCGTCCTCGGCCCATGCGGTCCTTGAGGCACGCGACGGGCGGGTCGAGCGGCGTGCCGTGCCCCTCGAGCCACGACCAAACTTCCCCCAGCTCATCGACCAGAAGCCGCTGCAATTCCGGATTGCCCCGCGGGATCCAGCGTCGCGCGAGCTCGAGCGTAGCCGGGCCCCATATCAAGCCACCGCTCAAAGCCATCGATCCGCCAACCGCGGGCTCGCTCTCAAGAACCAGCACGTCGCTACCGGCCTCGCCGGCCGCCAGCGCAGCGGTGAGTCCCGCCATGCCGGCGCCGACGACGATGACTGCACGGGAATCGCTCACACGAACGCAAAATGCGCTAGGGATCAAGAATCCTGAACTCACTTCAGTTTACCGAACTGCGGCGTCCGGTGGGACGCGACCCGGTCTCGGGTGCGCCCTGCTTTGACCGACCGGCGGGTCTGACATCGTCGAGCTCGGATTAGCCCGCCAGTGGAGCTGATCGGCGGCGCCGCCCACCTCGTGGCGTGAAGCCGCGATGGCCTCGTGAGCACGAGCTGTCTTTATCGGTCCTCGCCCGCGCGGCTGTCGCCTCGGCGGGTGAGCGGACGGCACCCATACTCTGCGTCGCGTCGATCGTGAGCGTGCTGTGCACATCGTCGGCCGCGTTGATCGTCCAGGTCGATCGCGCCGACTCGTCGCCGGCGTACCTCCGCTCGAGAACGAACTCGCCATTCTGCTCGTAGCGGTCATAGCGATGCTCCTTCGGGTCGGTTTCGAGCGACGGGCTATCCTCGCGCATGGCCGGGGCGGGCGTCGCCACATTCGTCTCTTTACTAGCTCACTAGGGACCGGGACCGGTGAAGTTGCGGATTCGAGCGGGAGCGCGGAAGGCCATCCTCGTTCGCGAGCAATCCGCTCGTAACCGACCAGAAGGGAAGGCCGTCGTCCCCATCTACACGCCTCCTCTCGGCGGGCTCTTCCTGGCTTCGCCCCGACCTGTCGGTGGACGTCGCGCCGGCCTGTTCTGTTGTCGATCAGCGCTCGGGCCCGCCGACCCCTGACCGTCGGTAGGCGCGCGGGGATCGCTAGACCAGCTGGACGTTGACGGCCCTGGGACCCTTCTCCCCGACCTCGGCGTCGTAGGAAACCTTCGCGCCCTCCGCGAGCGACCGATAGCCCCCACCGACAATCGCCGAGTGGTGGACGAACAGATCCTTCGATTCGTCGTCGGGCGTGATAAACCCGAAGCCCTTCTCGTCGCTAAACCACTTCACCGTGCCAGTAGCCATCGCACCTTCCTCCCACGCCGTTACGTGCTCAGAACGCCGGGATCGCACAAAGCGAAAGCTGCGAGCGCCGGCACCGCACGCGTCGGGCATGCTAGCCAACCTGACCGGCCGACATACCAGCCCAGCGTGATCCGCGGTCGGGACGAGCTCGGTCTCGACGCGCCTCCTCCTGTTCCCTGGGGAGCATCCGGCAGCGCCGTTCGCGTCGCCCGATCTCGTCCGCGATGCGATCGCCCGCCGCCGACGCTCCGCCGGAACAGTAGACCGCTCGGTCACCGCGGAACGAGCTGGGGCCCGGCATCCGATGAGGCGCGGCCGGCCGACCCCGACGCGCCGCTCGACCGGCTCGGCTGGCGCTGGGTTGTGACGGATCGGCGCCGGCCCCCGGCGGTTAGACTGCGGCGTTGTGTCCCCGTCAGTGGCTGCCGTCGACGACGACGTCGAGCTGGTGGTCAGCGAGCGTCGTGACCGGGTCATCGCTGGGTTTGTCACCGCCATCCCGATCCTCAGCCTGTTCGTGGTTGGCTGGCAGTTGTGGGCGAGTCTGCTGGGCTGGAACGACATCTTCGTGTTCGTGTTGCTGTATGTGCTTACCGGGTTCGGTGTGACGGTGGGCTTTCACCGTCTGCTCACTCACCGCGCGTTCAAGACCACGCGCCCGATCCGCGCGACGCTGGCGATCCTCGGCTCGGCGGCGATCGAGGGCCCGGTCATCTCGTGGGTGGCCGATCATCGCAAGCATCACGCGTTCGCCGATCGGGAGGGCGACCCGCACAGTCCGCACGTCGGCCACGGCCATGGCTGGCGCGGCGCGCTGCGCGGGCTGGTGCACGCGCACGTTGGGTGGCTGTTCATCCATACGCACCGCGGGCGGCGCACGCGCTACGCACCCGATCTGTTGGGCGACCCGGTCGTGAGCTGGGTCGACCGGACGTTCGTGGTGTGGTCGTTGGGCGGGCTCGTCACCGCGTTCGGGCTCGGTTGGCTGTTCGGCGGCACGCTGCGCGACGGCCTCACCGGCGTTTTGTGGGGCGGCGCGGTGCGCATGCTCGTGGTCCACCACGTGACCTACAGCATCAACTCGCTGTGCCACTTCTTCGGGCGCCAGCGCTTCGACACCGGCGATCAGTCGCGCAACCTCGCGTGGCTGGCGCCGCTGTCGCTCGGGGAGGCGTGGCACAACAACCACCACGCGTTCCCCACCTCCGCCCAGCACGGTCTGCGCCGCTGGGAGCTCGACCCCTCGGCGCTGCTCATCCGTGCGCTCGAGCGGGTCGGACTCGCCTGGGACGTCGTGCGTGTGAGCCCGGACCGCCAGGCGGCCAGGCTCGCGACGCTTCAGACGCGTTGAACGCCAGGCGCGTCACCTTCCCGCTGTGCGAGGCGCTTGCGCGTGCGCTTCCCGAGCGTCCCTTCCGCCTGGAGCTGTGGGATGGCAGCGTCCTGGCGCATACCAACGGTCCCGGCGGCCCGACGTTCCGCGTGCGCTCGCCGCGAGCGCTCGGGCACGTGCTGCGCGCGCCGGGCCAGCTCGGGCTCGGTCGCGCATACGTGAGCGGCGAGATCGAGGTCGACGACATCGACGCGGTGCTCGAGCTCCTAGACGGGTACGCGATGCCGCCGCTGGACGGGCGCGACAAAGCTCGACTGGCGACCGCTGCCGTGCGTGCTGGCGCGCTGCGGTCGGTGCCGCGCGTGCCCGCGGCGGAACTGCGCCCGCGGGGGCGACGCCATAGCCGTGAGCGCGACCGGCGCGCGGTTGCACACCACTACAACATCTCAAACGAATTCTTCGCGCTGGTATTGGGCGAGTCGATGACCTACTCGTGCGCGATCTTCTCACGCGGCGCGCAAAC
This sequence comes from Solirubrobacteraceae bacterium, assembly GCA_035693425.1. Taxonomy (GTDB): domain Bacteria; phylum Actinomycetota; class Thermoleophilia; order Solirubrobacterales; family Solirubrobacteraceae; genus Palsa-465. The sequence goes on along the minus strand of DASSGR010000041.1, from coordinate 2,961 downwards.
GCTCGACGAGGCGCAGCGCGCAAAGCTCGAGCTCGTGTGCACCAAGCTCGGCCTGCGCGCCGGCGAGCGCGTGCTCGACGTCGGCTGCGGGTGGGGCAGCTTCGCGCTCCACGCCGCACGCGAGCACCGCGTCCATGTCACCGGGATCACGCTGTCCAAACCGCAGGCCGTGCTCGCGCGCGAGCGGGCAGCGGCGGCGGGGCTCACTGACCAGATCGAGATCCGCGTCGCTGACTACCGCGACCTCGCCGGCGAGCAGTACGACGCGATCGCGTCGATCGGCATGGTCGAGCACGTCGGCAGTGCGAACATCGACGCCTACGGGCTGCAACTCGCGAGGGTGCTACGTCCCGGCGGACGGTTGCTCAACCACGGCATCGCGCGGCTACGCCACGGCGACCCAGAGGCCGGGCCGTTCTCTGAGCGGTTCGTGTTCCCCGACGCAGCGCCGCTGCACGTCTCGCGAGTGCTCGCCGCGATCGAGGCAGCAGGCCTAGAGCCGACGCACGTCGAGGGCTTCCGGCTCGACTACGCGCGCACGCTGCGCGAGTGGGCCCGCAACCTCGACGAGCACGCCGCGCACGCCGAGTCGCTCGCCGGACCGGAGCGGATGCGAGTCTGGCGGCTGTACCTACACGCCGCGCGGCGCGGATTCGAAAACGGCTTCACGTCGATCTTCCAGATCGTGGCCCACCGCCCACAGTGAAGCCACCAACCCCACGCCTTCAGCCACGGCCGTCAACCGGCGGCGGCGCCGCCGGTGCCATACAGCTCTGGGCCGGACTAGTTCCGCGGTGACCGCCAAACCGGACGGCCGCAAAGATGAGCGAGCGACGCCCTCGCCTCGAATACCGCCGTCGCCAGAACCGACCACGTCGGACCGCTCGGCGGAGATGATCGCAAGCGACGGTCTGCAACAGCGGTCAAGTTCCCCACCTCGAGACGCTCGGATTGCCAGACGTCGGGCGCTCGACACCGACCTGGCGAGCGCTCCGAGCACCACCGGCCGGCCAGTCACGGATGCGATCGGTGCGGGATCGGGAGTCCAGGTGGCGATCTCCCAGCAATAGGCGGCGAGCTCGCTAGCGATCGCGACCGCGACGATCCCGTTGGGCTTGTGGCGGTGTCTTTGAGTTGACGTCAGCGGGCGTTGAGGCGGCGCTGCGCGCGCCAGGCGATGTGGATGATCTGGGGTGCCTTGCTGCCTTGGCGGCGCTCGAGCGCTTCACCGACCGCGGGACCGCGGCGGTAGTAGTAGGCCGCCTCGATCACCAGCCGCCGGGCGCGGGTGGACCCGGCCTTGGTCATCGACCCAAGCCAGCGCTGCGCCATCGTGTCCTCATTCCAGGGTGCCTCGTCGATGGGCGTGCGGCGGCCGCCCCACAGGTCGACCACTTTCTCGCCACGCCAATATCCAGCGACGGCAGCACCGATCTCGCCGCGCTCGACTAAGTTGCGATCGAACTCAGCGCGCACGTCCTGAAAGCCGGCAGCGACCCAACAATCGTGCTGCGCAGCCCCGCCAACCTCCGCGTGGATAACTGCCATGGCGGCCCGCAATTCGTCGATGGATATAGCGACACCGTCGCGCCACCCCGCGGGATAGTCATCCGCACGGTCCCGTCCTCTGAGGCGGCGAACTACGAACAAAAGGTCCGTAACCCCGTGCGGGACGCTCGGACGGGCGTTTGGGACGGGCGCAGACGCAACGCGTGTGTGGCACCGAGCGAGCACGGGAACGCCTGAACGCAATCTAGATGAAGTCTCGAGAGAGATCGGCACCCTTGGCAATCGGCGGATGGTGAGCGAGAGCCGAGTGTCTGCAGCTGCTCTCGGACACCCCGGCTCAGGCTCCGTCGCACTCGGGGTTCCCAGCTGAGACGCGGTCGGCGCGGGGCGTCCGACCCCCTCGGCGACGGCAGGGAGCGTGCGATTGTCGACCGGCTTGCGGAGACGTGCGCCCTCGGCGCCTGGATGCCTGACGTCCCCACGCGCGGGGGCCGCTTGGCAACGGAACGGGCCACCCGGCTCGCGTTCGTGAGTCGTGCCTGTCGCCAGCGGCTCATCGAACGCGGGTGGGTCGCGAGGGCGGCCCGTGAGTGTCCGCATTCCTCGGTTGCGCAAGTCTGTGCACCGGTCTGCCTCGTCGAGCGGCGGTCTGATGTCGTCGGCGAAGCGCTGCGTCGCCGTGGGGAAACGACGGGTCGGGAACTCGTTGTTGCTGCCGCTTCGATAGTCACCGCGGCGCGATCACTATCGATCCGGGCCGATGCCAACGCGACAATGTGTCGCGAAGGATTATTGACCTGTGAGCGCCAAGGCCATCATCTCCTACGACGGAACTTCGAACGATGACGACGCCCTTGCTCTGGGCAAGATGCTGGCGCGTGCCGGTTTCACGCTGGCACTCGCGTATGTACGCCATTCCCGTGAATTCAACCCGCGCCGGGAAGAGCTTGCCCAGCATGACGCCGACCAGCGCCTTGAGCGTGGCGCCGCTTTGTTGGGCGACCCGGAGATCGCCCGCCACGTCGTCATCGGTGCCTCTACCGGAGCCGGCCTGGGGCTGCTGGCGGACAGGGAGAGAGCGTCGCTGATCGTGTTCGGCTCGGACTACCGGACCGCACCCGGTCACGTAGAGCCCGGCACGTCCGCTCAGCACCTGCTCGGCGGTGGCTCGGTAGCAATCGCAATTGCCGCCGCCGGTTTGCGGACGCACCTGGGTGGCGCGATCAGGTCGATCGCTGTGCCCCTCGCGGGCCCTACGAACGACGTCGCCCGAGAGACCGCCAGCGCGCTTGCCACGAAGCTGGGTGCAACGCTCGTAGAGTCACGCACCGAGCCGGTGGACCTGATCGTCGTCGGCTCGCAGCCGGACGCACCGGCCGGCCATATCGTGCTCGGGGGCGACGTCCGCTCTGAGCTGAACAGCGCCCGCAGCTCGGTGCTGGTCCTCCCGGC
>DASSGR010000040.1:0-40226 GCA_035693425.1 Solirubrobacteraceae bacterium | reverse complement strand
CGCGGCGGGGTCGAGCGCGCCGTCGTCGGCGTCTGGTCGGGGCGGTCCAGTCTCCGCTTCGCGATTCCGCGCCGGCTCCGCCGCCGGAGCCGGTGTCGCGGCCGAAGTGGGTCGCGGTCACGCAGGTACGACCGCGGGCCGGGGGTCCTCTGGCGGGCCGCTCGCGCCTGCGCCGCGTGCCCCCGGCCGGCGTTCCGGATCCGGCGGACCGGGAACGGCAGGGCACACGGGCGGTGGCTCGGGAGCGTCGGCCGGCACCACGACCCCGACGACGGTCAGGGGCGGCGGGGCACACGGGACGCGTCGGGGGATGCTCACGGCACCCGGCCAGGTCGTGAAGGTGACCACGCCGGGTCACACGAAGACGATTGCGTCGGGAAACTCCGCGACTGCGCCGGGCCAGGTCAAGAGGACGACCAGCACGACCGCTACCACGCCGGTTCCCGTTCAGTCAGGCGCCTCGCCGGGGCACAGCGGCGCGTCCGGCGGCGGGCATGCAAACGGCACCTAGCCCGCCGTCCGAGCCGCAACCACCGAGCACACGGCCACGCGCGCCGCGCCTGCGTGTCCCGGCCCGCATATGGAGCCCGCCAGGCCACTGGTGGCTGCTGTCGTTCTGCCTGCTGGTGATGATGCTCGTGATCGGTTTCCAGGGGATCGCGACGCACACGGTCGGAGCGGGCACCGAGGGCTCGACCAGCAGCCAGGCGCCGCTGGCGGGCTCGCGGCCGATCCTTTACGCGCGTGGATCACGGCTGGTCTCGACTCAGCCACCGCCGGGACGCCGGATCGCGCTCACGTTCGACGACGGGCCCGATCCCACTTGGACGGGTCGCATCGCCAACGTTCTGCGCTCCTACGGCGTGCGCGCCACGTTCTTTGAGATCGGAAGCCAGGTGGCACGCTATCCGAGCATCGTGCGGCGGCTGGTGCGCGAGGGCGACGAGATCGGCAACCACACGTTCACGCATGTGCTGCTCGCCGGGATACCGGAGTGGCAGCGCCAGGCGCAGATCGACTTGACGGAGGCCGCGATCGCGGGCGTTACTCATCACTACACGCGGCTGATCAGGCCGCCGTACTCCGCCACGCCGGATACGGTCACGCCGCTCGACCAGCGCGTGCTTGCGCAGGTGGCGGGACGCCGCTACTACATCGTGCTCGCCAACTACGACAGCCAGGACTGGCGCCGGCCCGGCGTGCCCAAGATCGTCGCGAACGCGAGCCCGGCGGGGAGCACAGGCGGCATCGTGATGCTGCACGATGGCGGCGGCAACCGGTCGCAGACGGTCGCCGCGGTGCGGGAGCTGATCCCGCGGCTGCGAGCGCGCGGCTTTCGGTTCGTGACGGTGGCGCAGCTGGCGGGGCTGCCGATGTCGGTTCTGGAGCCGCCGGCGTCCCAATGGCCGCATGCCCGCGGCGAGCTGTTTCTGTTCAGCGTGCGAGTCGCGTACATGCTGACCGGGGTCTTTTCGGGCGTTCTGCTGGCGATCGGTGCGCTCGTGCTGGCCAGAGCGCTGCTGTTGTTCGCGCTGGGTGCCCACCACGTCCGCATTGCGCGCTCCCGGCCGGCGAGCGAGCACGCTCCGTCGGTGGTGGTCATCGTGCCCGCGTACAACGAGGAGGTGGGGATCGAGCGCTCGGTGCGTTCGATCGCGGCCGGCGACTACCCCGACTTCGAAGTCCTCGTCGTCGACGATGGCTCGGCCGACCGAACGGCGCAGCTCGTCGAGAGACTCGAACTGGAGAATGTGCGGCTCGTTCGTCAGGACAACGCGGGTAAGGCGGGCGCGCTGAACACCGGGGTAGAGCTTAGCGACGCCGAGATCGTGGTGATGGTGGACGGCGACACGCTGTTTGAGCCCGGGACGATCCGCAGCCTCGTGGCGCCCCTGGCCGACCCCGAGGTCGCGGCCGTGTCGGGCAACACGAAGGTCGGCAATCGGCGCGGACTGCTCGGCCGCTGGCAGCACATCGAATACGTGATCGGCTTCAACCTCGACCGCCGCATGTACGACGTGCTCCAGGCCACCCCCACGGTGCCGGGGGCGGTGGGCGCCTTTCGACGGGATGTCCTGTCCGAGGTCGGCGGCGTCCCGGCTGACACATTGGCCGAAGACACCGATCTGACGCTCGCAATCGGACGCACCGGCCGACGCGTCGTGTATGCCGAGGATGCGCGCGCATGGACCGAGGCGCCGTCTACCCTCACCGCACTGTGGCGCCAGCGCTATCGGTGGTCATTCGGGACGATGCAGGCGGTGTTCAAACACAAGGGCGCGATCGTCTCCCGCGACCCGCGGCAGCGCCGGATCGGCAGGCGGGCGCTGCCATACATGCTCGTCTTCCAGATCGCGCTGCCGGTCGTCGCTCCGCTGATCGACCTGTTCTCGCTCTACGGCCTGCTGTTCACCGGCGCCGTCCACGCCCTGATCGTCTGGGGCGCCTTCAACCTGCTCCAGCTGGTGATCGCCGTGTATGCATTCAGGCTCGACCGCGAACCGATGAGACCTCTGTGGGCACTCCCGCTGCAGCAGTTCGTCTACCGGCAGCTCATGTACCTCGTGATCATCGAGTCGTCGGTTAGCGCGATCCAGGGCGCCCGTTCCGGCTGGCGACACGTCCCCCGCACTGGCGACGTCGTAGTCGGCTCGCAGGCCCTCCGGAGCTGAGCGTCATCGGCTCGCGCTGTGTCGGCCCGCCGAGCCGGGCGGACGACGCAGTGCAGGCCGCCTGGCTGCCGCTGACTCGCGCCGACACGAGCGAGGTGAGAGCCGTTCGATCGTCGATGGACAGATGATGGAGAAACTGGCTGCAGCTCTTGTCTGATCTCGATGCGTTAGCGATAACTGAGCCACGGAACCTGTCGCAGGGCAGGGACGCAAGCCAACGGTGTCGGGCCCGGGTTGCTCGAGATCGCCGAATCGCCCGAAGGAGGCAGCATTGAGGATCAACGTCAAGGTCGGCACGCTCTGTGCCGCCGCTAGCGCGCTCGCGATCGCCGTTCCAGCCGCGGCGCACCCCGGCACCTCCGAGCATCCCCACAACAGCGGTCATTCCAGCGGCGCCAATCACCCGTCGCAGTCGCACAAGTGCACGGCGCACAGCGTGGCGTATCTCGAGTCCGGGACCGTCGACAGCGCGACCGGATCGACGCTCGCGGTAAATCCCGACGGAACATGGTCCGGAACGCTCGTCGTCGACGTCACAAGGGCTAACCACTGGGCGAAAGCCAACAGGGGCACGACTGTCACATATCCGTTTAGCAACGCCAAGCTCACGGTGCGCTTCGACGGCGGAACCAACGGCTTTGCCGCGGGCGAGCGGGTCAAGCTGATCGGCAAGCTCGGTGCCGTGTCCAAGAAATGCGCCACCCTTACACCCGCCCCGAGCCCGACCTTCCGCGCGGTTGTGGTTCACCCCGCTACCTCGTAGCGACTCGCATCCAAGCGTAAGCCAACGAGACGGGCCGGGATGCCTGGCAGAGCAGGAGCGACGCTCCGTTGCTTGGGTCTCGCAATACTCGCGAAGCTCGAGCGCAAGGACACGCCGCTACACCATCCACGTCCTCAAGCGGCCCGCGACCATGGATATCGCGGAGCGCGCCGGGTTCAGCGTCCAGGAAACCAAGCAACTACTCAACGCCGAGGGAGCGAGAAACGCATACGAGAGCATGCGGGCCTGCCCACGGCGGGCTGCCAGCGATCAGCATCCTGATCGTGCGCGCCGAGCGTCGGTGGTCGCGGACCGCGGCGGTCACTGTTCGCGGTCCGCGACCGTTTCTCTGGAGGGTCCCTGATGGCAGTCGGAGATCAGGAGGGCGCTGGGACTGGGTCGCCGCTGTTGACCTGCGGGTCGCCGGTGTCGGTGCTCTCGATCGTCTTGGGGCTGGCGCCGAGGGTGATCTGGACCTGGCGGGGCTTCTTCTGTTCGGGCTTGGGGATCCTGATCTCGAGCACGCCGCGGTCGAAGTGGGCTTGCACGGCGTCGGGGTCGACGCCGTCTGGGAGGGTGAGCGAGCGGGTGAAGTTGCCGGACGCGCGCTCGATTCGGTAGTAGCCCTCCTCGTGCTGTTCGTGCTGGGTCTTGCGCTCGCCGGAGATGGTGAGGACGTTGTCTTCGAGCTGGATGTTGACGTCGTCGTCGTCCAGGCCGGGAAGATCGGCGCGGAGCACGTAGTGGTCGGCGGTCTCGACGAGGTCCATTGCCGGGATCCATCGCCTGCTGGGGGCGCCGCCGCGGCCGGTTGCGGCGGGCTGGTCAAAGAATGTGTTAAAGAGCCGGTTCATCTCGTTCTGGATGGTGTTGAGCTCAGCGACCGGCTCCCAGCGAATCAGTGCCATGCGAACCTCCCTCGAGAGAACGGATAGTGCATATCGTTGGTAATAGATCTAAGTCGGTTGCTGTCAAGTTTTTCGTCGTGGTTGCACTGTCAGGACGACGCGGCGGCCGTTATAGGGCAGCATGATCTCCTCCCCGTGACCGGTGCCTGCGGGCAGTACGATCAGCCCGCCGCGTCCGTCGCGGAGCGCGAGTGGACGATGGGCGAGGTGCCGGGCCTCGCTGGGTGAGAGCTCGAGGATCCCGCGCCGGAACGTTCGCTGGAGGACCGGCGAGCGCGGCATCGTCGGCGGGCGGGCCGGCGCGGGGCGGTCGAGGGTCTGGTCGTATCGGGCGCGCTCGGCGGGGTCGTTGAGGACCGCGTAGGCGTGTGCGAGCTCAGCGAACCGCCGGTGCCCGTCGGGACGCGAATTCACATCGGGGTGGTGTAGGCGCGCGAGGCGCCGGTACGCTCGGCGGATCTCGCGCGCGGACGAGTCGCTGCGGACGCCTAGCAGCGTGTAGTGATCGATCGCGCCCATCGCCCGCCGGCACGCTCGCGACCACGGCCGGCTAGGGCCGGGTCGGCGCCCACGGCACGGCCGCCGGCGCTGACAGCAGCGGCGCGAACGGACTCACATGCCATCCGTGGCTGGTGCCCGACGCCGGGAGCGCGGCCGGTATGTCAGCGGCGCCGGTTGGCGCGGGCGTTGACGCGGGATCGTTCAGCCTCGTCGCGAGCGCGAGGGTAAGGACGATCGCCAGGACGGCAGCGATGACTGTGACCATCATGGCGCGGGGGACATTAGGACGATGAAGTGCGTGCATACCATTCACCTCCCAGCCTGGCGGTGTTCTCACCCCGGTCAGTAGGCCGCAGCGGCGTGTCGTCAACCCTGTGACGGTCGACTGTCAGTCGCGCTCGCCGCGGTTCGCGGCCGCTCGGAGCTTGCCGAGCGCGCGCTGCTCGATCTGCCGCACGCGCTCGCCGCTGAGCCCGATCCGCTCCCCAACGTCACGGAGCGATTGCTCGGGGCCGTCGAGACCGTAGCGTGCGCGGAGGATCATCCGCTCGCGGTCGTTGAGGCTTCCGAGCAGCGCCCGGATCTGCTCGATCTCTGAGTGATCCAGCAGCTGCTCGTAGGCATCGGCGGCGAGCGGGTCGGCGAGCAACTCGCCGAACGCACCGAGCTCGCCCTCGGCGCCCTGCACCGGCTCGTCCATCGACTGCGGGACGCGCTCGAGCGCGAGCATCTCCCCAACCTGCCCGTGGGTGAGGCCGGCGCTCGCGGCCAGCTCGTTGCCGCTCGGCTCCCGCCCGTGCTCGGCAAGGTAGTCGCCGTGCGCGCGCTTGAGCTGCGATAGCTGTCTGAGCGCCCTGTCGGAGAGGACGAGCGGTCGGGTCAGCTCAGCGATCAGCTGCTGCATCGCCTGGCGCACCCACCACGCCGCGTAACCCCAGAACGGCACCCCCAAGTCCGGGTCATACCGCTCCAGCGCTCGGAGCAGCCCGACGACGCCCTCCTGCATCAGCTCGGTCCGGGTGATCGTCCGCGAGCCGCGGTAGACGCGCGCGATGCCGGCGATCAGCGGCAGGAACGCCTCGACCAGTTCCTCCCGGGCGCGGCGATCGCCGGCCTGAGCGGCGTCAATCAGCCGTCGCTCAACCGCAGCCGGGAGCTGAGGGCGGCCGCTGAGGTCGCGCAGGTAGCTGGCAGAACTCGTCTCGCCCCCGAGCCGGCGGTGACGCAACCCGGCCGCCAGGTCCTCATCACGCTCGCGTGCCGCGAGCGACTCCGTCTGCAGCAGCTCGCTCTCTCCGTGGGTGATCTGGTCAGGTTCCCCGGCCATCTCGTCCAACTCGCCCACCGTGTGTAGCGCAGCGCCGTCTTGCATGGTCGCCAACATGGCCGCTACCTGCTCACGACCCAGCGCCCCCGCCGGCACCGCGCCCGCCGCTCGCGATGTGTCCACGAGCATTCCTCAGGCCACGAGCATTCCTCAGGCGGCCGGCCGGATCCGGGGCAACACGATCGCGCGATGTGCCGAGGGCGCGAGTCCGCGCCGCACCCAGCCGATCCGCCAACGCCGACGAACAGACATACGAACGCTTCACCTCCTCTCCGGGACAACCACGCGGCTCAGAGAGGTGAGTTAGAAATGGTGGTGGAGGCCGGGACCGCCAACAGAGCCTTTGCCAAAGGCGGTAGGTGCCCAAACCGTCAGGCAACCCCTCTCAACCGCGCCCCGGGCCTCCACCCGTCTGATGAGCCACTGCTTCTATGTCAAACCTCTCTGACCCCTCTAATAGGCCGCCAGCCAAAACTGTCAACCCCCACCCGAGAAAACTCTCGCGTCCGTCGCGGGCAGCCGGGCGCGAACCTCGGACGCTTTGACTTCGGGGGGCCGGCGAGCGGACAGACCCGTATGCAGACCTGTGCGTGGCGAGGAGCACGTCTCTTGAGGCCGGGTGCAGGAGGCCTATTGGGCGCCAGCAGATCTCGCGACCGTCTCTGCCTGCGCTATCCGAAGGTGCAGGACTGGACGCCGAAGACCGCCGATCGGAAGACGAGCCTGTTGTAGTCGCTGGCCATTTGATAGACGGTGCGGACGAACGCGGGCGCGTCGTCGGCGAGTGCTGCTTTGGTCTGTCGGGCCTCGTTCGAAAGCAGTGTTCGCCGGGCCGTGAGCACGCGGTCCCAGGCGCGGCTGTCTGCGGGCGGATGGCCCAGGTTCTCGAGCTGTCGGATCAGCGCGCCCGGCAGCCGGCGTCGAGCGGGCTGATCGAAGAATTGGCCAACCTGCGGCAGGAGCTTGGGGTCGGGATGGAACGGATCGAAGTTTGAGAACGGGGATCCGGGCAGCGTTTGTGCCTTCGCTTCGGTGGTGCGGCAGGCCGTGTTGGCCCGCCGGATGTAGCGAGCGTTTGCTCCTGGGCGCGCCACGACGCCGATGTGGAGCCGGCGTGGGCTGGTCACTTTGATCACCGAGACGCTGAAGGCTCGTCCAGCGGCCAGCGGGACGTTCGGGTCCAACGCGATGTCGGTGGCGAAGATCTGCGTGCCGCGCAGTCCCCGATAGGCGCCGGAGCGGCCGATGACCTGCCACGGCGGGTTCATCGTGTAGAGATGTCCCACTCCGGCGAGCGTCGCGGTGCCCTCGCGCGTCTTCGCGGAGCCTGAGCAACGTTCGAGCACATCGTGAGGGATCACCTTTGTGAAGACACACTTGTCGCGTGCTGTGCCGACGAAACGCCCGGCGGCATCGCGCAGCCGCGCAGTTGAAAGCTCGGTGTCTCCGGGACTCGGGCCCGTGGGCGGCGTGTCCACGAAGTTGGCGTGCACCACCGCGTCGAACACGAGCGTCTGTGTCACCGGCCGTGCCGCGGCGCTACCTGGCACCGCCGCGAGTCCGGCGAGCACAACCGCGGGGAGGACTGCCGCGACCACTCGTTGCGACCTCATGTCGCGGCTTCCCCCGCACGCTCGACGAGGTGCGCTCGCCACCGCGGCGCCTCAAACGGCTCGGCGTAATACCGCGTCTCGCGGATGATCTTGCCGCCGCCAACCTCGAGGATGGCAACCACGTGGAAGATCTGGCCGCCGTAATCGCCTTCGGCCTCAACCGTCCACAGATCTCCGGAGCCCGTGATCCGGCGCACGGTGAACGTCGGCTTGGCCTCAGGAGGGAAGGTGCGTTGCAGTTCGTGCATCGCTTCGCGGCCGTGGACCCGTTCGCCGGACTGCGGCATGTCGGCGACGAAGTCCTCGTGGCGAAGCTCGTACTCCGCGTCGGGGTCCAGGGCCGACAGCAGCGCAGCCAGGGTTGCTCGGATCTCCCGATCAGTGCCGCCCAGTGTGGTGCGCCTCCGGTTCATCGGAACCTGTGGCTCCGGTCGACCGCGACGAGCCGCAGCTCGGACACGTACCTGTTGCCCTCGGCATCGCTCAACCAGCACTGCTCTGGCGTGGGCAGCATCTCGGTGAAGCGGATTGCGGCACCTGGCGCCTGCGCGGCGGCCCGGCGCGCGTGTCGGGAGAGAATGCGGGCCAGGACAGGGCTCTCGACATCGAGGTACATGGGCTTGCGCTCGAGCGGCGATTTGGCAAACAGTCGGCGCGGCATCCCGCGTTCGCGCGCGAACGCCGACAGAACCTCGGCGTCACGGGGGACTTCGTCCGCCGGCACGTTCCAGCCCTCGCGGCGAAGCACCGTATGTCCGACCGTGACGCGCGCGACGTGCTCGTCTTCAGGCAGCAGCTCGAATAGGCGCACGCCGGCGATAAAGATCGCTATCCCCAGGGCATCGGTCAACGCGACGCGGAGGCTGCCATCACGGTCGACGAGATCGCCGTCCTCGACGAACAGCTCGTGCGGCAGCCAGGTTCGCCGCGGGGGTGGCGCCTTGGCATCGGCCATCGCCGCGAGATGGATGTCGTCCTCTGCCGTCAGCGGCATTCCGCGCCCGTCCTGGCCCATGCCGGGAGCGAACGGGGGGAGCAGGAGCGGAAGTGGCCGGCCAAGGGTCGCTCTGATCAGGTCGAGCATCGCCCGCGGGTTGGGATGGCGATGCGCGAACACGCCCTGGACCAGTGGGTTCGCGCCCGGATGCATGTCGCCGACGACGGCAAGCCAGTCACTGTCGGCGACCGCCGCCTCGTGCGGCGCGGCGATTTGCAGGTCGACGGACTGGAACACCCCGGTTGGCCACGCCGGCCGGTGGTCGGCGAACATGGCCGTGGCCCGCGCAGCGATGGTCTCCAGGCGTGGATCAGCGAGTAGCACGGCAAGCCGCCGGTGCATCTCGGCCAGCCCCGCCTCGATCTCGGGCGTGCACTGCTCGAACAGCGTCCTCAGTACTCGGCCGAGCACGGGCCCGAACGGCCCCCGTCCACCAGGCGGCAGCGACTGCTCGATCACGCCCTTGCCGAACTCGTTAACGCGTCCGGAATACCAGCGCCCGGCCTCGAACAGCACCTGCAGCCCGGGAGCGATCTCGGACACCAGCGTGCTGCCGAGCGTCAGGTCGAGATCTCGCATGCAGTCGATGTAGACGAGCGTGCGAGCTCCGTAGGCGCGGCCTGCGTTGCGGACAGGATCGCGGCCGGTCAGCTCGGAGAACGTGGCGTCGAGCGCCGCCAGGGCCTCGCGGAGCGACTCGGCCGGCGCTCGGGCAACGAGGTCAAGCGCGCGCTCGAAGCGGTCGAGCGAGCCAAGCCCGCGTTTGCGAATGCCTGCGTCCGAGTGCGTGTCCAGCGCGGCTCTCAGGTCCGCCGCGGCGTGCGGTCCCGTAGCGATCGTGAGCTCCGGATCGATCGCCGCCGCGAGCGCCTGCACGCCCCACGCCTCGAGATGCACGTCGCGCTCGCGGACAAGTGCTCCCGAGCGCGAGCTGAGCGGGGCGCCAGCGTCGTTGATTCGCCCCCATGCCAGCGGCCCGAAAAATCCGATCGTGTCGTTCTTGGCACAGTAGCGCTGCCAGTAGCTCGCGACGAGTTCCTCGCGTTGCCGCGTCCGACTCGGCTTCGCCGGCGAGCCGTCGGCGAGCTTCGCGATGGCGTGGTCGAGAGCGGCCGGGTTCTGCCACGTGACCGCCTCTCGGAACATGGAGTCGCGGGCGATGCCACGTAGCCGAACGGGCTCATCCCCCGATCCGAATGCCTTAAGGCCCGACACAGGAAAGCCGGCGCTTCTGATGGCGAAATCTCGCCATAGGTCCCAGTCGCCCGACAGTGGGACGTGGTGATCGGCCAAGCGGGACGGGGTGGGGTGGACGGCGGTGGTGGTCATTGCCCGAGCGATGGTGCAGGGTCTCGGGCGCTGCCGCTACGGGGGCGACCCTAGACTTTGACCCTACGATTTCCACGGGGGCACATAGCGCCAGGGCCTGGCCGCTGTTGGAGCGCGACCGTGAGCTTGAGCGAATCGAGGCCGCGCTGGCGTCCGCACGCGACGGCACGGGCGTCGCGGTGATCGTCGAGGGCAGCGCCGGGATCGGAAAAACGGCGCTGCTGGCCAACGCTAGTGCGCGCGCGACGGAGTCAGGGATGCTCGTGCTTGCAGCGCGTGGGATCGAGCTCGAGGTTGGATATCCGTTCGGCCTCGTTCGCAGATGCTTTGAGCCGACCGTACGCGGCGCCGAGCGACGCGGCCGGGAGCAGGTGCTGTCCGGAGCGGCCAGGTTGGCCGCTTCCGCCGTGACGGACGCGCCTGGCGAGCCTTCCGTGGCGTCGTTCGCCGTGCTGCACGGTCTGTACTGGCTGGCCGCGAATCTGGCCGATCAGGCTCCGCTCCTGATCGCGATCGATGATGCGCACTGGGCAGACGAGCCGTCGCTTCGGTTCATCGCGTACCTTCTCGGAAGGATCGAGTCGCTTCCCGCGGCGGTGATCGTCGCTACTCGACCCGTCGGTCCGGCAGCCAGCCAGCCCGAGCCACTGCTCGAGCTCCTTGCCGACCGTCATCACGAGCTGCTCAGCCCCGCCCCGCTGGGTGAGAGTGCGGTGGCCGAGCTGCTCCGGCGAGGCGAGCCAGACGCGGTCGACGAGCGGTTCGCGCGGGCGTGTCATCACGCCTCGGGCGGCAATCCGTTCCTGCTCACCGAGCTCGAGCGCACACTGCGAGACGAACAAGTGCCGTTCACCGCAGCCGGCGCCATGCGCGTAGGCGAAGTGACGCCGCCACAGGTGGCTCGTGCGACCCGCGCGCGGCTCGCACGGCTCGGCCCGGCGGCGCGAGCGCTCGCTCGGGCAGCCGTGGCGCTCGGCGACGATTCGCCGCTGGAGCTCGCGTCGGAGCTCGCCGAGCTGGACCGACCGGCGGCCACGGCGGCCGCGGACGAGCTGGCAGCCGCGGGACTGCTCGAGCCCGGCCGGCTGATGCGTTTTCGCCACCCGCTCCTGCGCTCAGCGGTGGCCGGCAGCCTCACGCTCGCCGAGAGCGAGCAATCCCAGCTAGCCGCCGCCCAGCTCCTACGCGCTCGCCGGGCTCCGCCCGAGCGCATCGCCGTGCATCTGCTTGCCACGACGTCAACCGGCGACCCCATGGACTTGCAGACACTGCGGACCGCGGCCACGCGCGCCGTCGCGCGAGGCGCGCCGGAGGGAGCGATCCCCCTGCTACGGCGCGCGCTCGAGGAGCCTGTCGGCGACGAGGAGCGTGCTGAGCTGCTGCTCGAGCTTGGGCGCGCCCAGCTCGCCGCCGGTCAGCTCGCCTCCGCCGTCGAGCATCTCGAGGCCGTCGTGCGGTCCGCCCACGACGTCAGGCTCCGAGCGCGAGCACTGGTCCCGCTGCTGCAGAACGTCAGCGCCCGCAACTCGGACGACTTCGACGCGCAGCTCAGGTTCGTCGAGCCTACGCTCGAGGAGATTGCCCCGCACGACCGCGAGCTGTGGTTGAGGCTCCAGGCGTACCCAGTCCTTCGCGCTGATTCGGGCGTCCGAATCGATCAGGCGCAGCTGGACAAACTCTCGTCGCTTCCCGGCGATACGCCGGGTGAGGCGGTCGCCCTCGCGCACTCGATCTTCAGGCGAATCAAGATCGGCGCTAGCGCCGACGAGATCGCTGACATGGCCGAGCGTGCCGCGCGGCAGCTCGACGCGCTGGTCGAGGATGGCTCGAGCGCGATCGCGTTCAGCGCCGTCATCCTGGGGCTGCGCTGGTCGGACCGGCTCGATCTGGCTGAGCGGCTGCTCGACCGAGCGGTCGAGACAGCGAGGCGCCGAGGATCAATGCTCGACTTCGCAAACAGCCTCGACCTGCGCTCCGAGCTGTACGTGCGCCGGGGCATGCTCCGAGAGGCTGAGGCAGACGCGCGCGACTCACTCGCCACCGAGATCGAGAAGTCGTGGCTGTTCGCCCGCGGGGTCAAGCCGCTGCTTCAGTCGCTCGCGCGTCAGGGCCGCACCGAGGAAGCCGAACAGGTCATCGAAAGAGAGTTCGGCGAGCTCACGCTGGCTCACGTTCCGCCGATGATTGGCCTCGTGTATGCGCAGGCAGAGGTCCTGGCCGCAGCGGGCAAGCACGCCGCCGCGCTGGCAGCGTTCGATGACGCAGTGAAGCGAGGCGAAAAGTGGGGCGGGGCATCCCCCAGCCAGGTCGGCGACATCCTGATCGCAGCTCGCAGCCGCCACGCGCTCGGGGATCACGAGACGGCTCGTGCCCGTGTCGCGGAGGCAGAGGTACTGGCACACCAATGGGGCACGCCAGGGACGCTCGGAGAGGTCACGCACGCGAAGGCAATGCTCGACATCGGCGACGAGCGACTCAGCGCGCTGCGCGACGCGGTATCGCTGCTCGCGCGGTCCCCGGCCCGACTCGAGCTCGCACGCGCGCTCGTCGACTTCGGCGCTGCCCTGCGCCGCGCCGGCCACCGCCGCGACTCCCGCAATCCGCTACGGGAGGGGTACGAGCTCGCACGCGACTGCGACGCATCGCCGCTCGCCACGACGGCCCGCCAGGAACTCGCCGCAAGCGGCGTCAGGGTACGGCGCGAACGGCTGACAGGCGCCCAATCGCTGACACCGAGCGAACGCCGCATCGCGCAGATGGTGGTCGACGGCGGCTCCAACGCCGAGATCGCCCAGGCGCTGTTCGTCACGGTCAAGACCGTCGAGATGCACCTCACCAACATCTACCGCAAACTCAACATCAACGGTCGCGTGGAGCTCGCCGTCGCGCTCATGGAGCCAGCCCCCACCCATAGATAGCGCCTACAGTCACCCGGTTCTGCGAGCGATCGCCCGGTCCCGCGGCCCGAGTACATCTGCCGCGGGATCTCGACCTCACCCCCCGACTGGGCGGTCCTAGCCCTTCTCCTGCTCGTCCAATCCGAACGTCACAAACCCGTGAACAATCGAGCACTGGCTGGCTATCGCATCGGCATGGAGCGGAAGCTAGGTCTTCTTCTGATCGGCCAGCCGACCGGCCTCGACAGGTTGAGCGTCACTCCTGGAGTGATGAGAGGCGCCGCCTGTGGTCTCCTTCAGTAGCTAGCGGGGACGTGATGCCGGCACCCTTGGCTCATCGTCCGGCGGCCTGAGCAAGTCGTGCGGCACGCTCTACCTCGGAGGCCGTTGCGGTCCAGCTCTGCATTCCAATAGTGCGATAGGTCGCTAGGGCGGCGCCGATCAGTTCAAGCGCCCGCTCTCGGTCGCCGGGTGCGTTGCGGTCGAGCAGCATACGAGCGTAGTCGTGGCGGGTGTGCGCCAGCCAGGGCAGAAAGCCCCATCGTTCGTTGGTCACGAGTGCGTGCTCAAAGTGCACCGCAGAGGCGTCCCAGCGGTCGATCGTCGCTGCGAGGATGCCGAGGTAGCGCGAGACGGAGCCTCGGATTGCGTCTGGGGTGTCGACGGTGTTGTACTCGGAGAACGGGCTGAGCTGGTGGTACAAGGCGCTTGCGGCTGTGGTGTCGTGGAGGAGCGAGCATGCCTCGGCGAGCAGGCTTGTCGCGTACAGCCACTCGTTATCGAGGGGCAACATCGCGAACTCGTCGCGTGCGAGTTCATCGAGGGCTCGCCGTGCGGGTGCTGCTTTCCCCAGTCGGGCTTGGAGGTGGATGAGCGCACAGCGGTAGACCGGCTGCGATACGTATTCGCGAGCCGCTTCTCGAATCGCGGGTTCGACATCGGCTAGCTGGCCCTCGAAGTCCCGCCGCGTGTAGCGCTGCAACGTGTATGTCGGGATCGCGATTCCGCGCTGGGCTCGCTCGCCCAGGGCGCGCGCTCGCTCAGTCAGCTCGTCAGCCTCGGCGAGTCTGCCCGCTGCGATCGCGAGCATCGCTCGTGCTGCACAGACCTGCCAAAGCTGTACGGGCTGTCGGAGCTCCTCGGCAACGGTCGCTGCCGCCGTGAGAGCAGCTTCGGCCCTGCGAATGTCACCGATGCCGATTGCCGCGATGAACTTCTGGTAGTGGGCCGACACCACGCGCTCGCGGTCACCGGCTCGTTGAGCGAGACCGAGCAGCTCGTCGGCCAGCGCCGTTTGTTCGGCGCCGGTTCCCGGGCGTCCGCCGATGATCGAGCCGCAGCCGTCCAGCGCATACGCAAGGACTCGTGGGTCGGTGGTGCGCCGGGCGAGCACGACGGCCTCACGACTCATCGCCTCGCGTCTTTCGATTGAGGGTTCATCGCGGAGCGCTCCTGCCAGGCGCGCCAGTAGTTGCACGCGAAGCTCGAGTTCATCTTCGGGTAGTGCGGCGAGCGCGCTCTCGAGCAGTGGGACCAGGCGGGAATCGTTTCCGGCCCGCGCCCAGACGATACGTCCGCCGTAACCGGCGGCGGCTCGGGCAAGCTCGCGGCCGAGTTCCAGACGGCGGGCGAGTTCGGCCGCGCGCAGAAACGTGTTCTGCGCCGATGCGCTGTCGCCGGCCCGGGCCTGTGCCTCGCCGAGCGATAGGAGCAGCTCGCAGCGCGTCCGCTCGTCCTGCGGATTAGCGAGCTGGAGGGCATCGAGCGCCGTTGTATAGAGCCGCTGGGCTTCTTCGTAAGCGAGCATTCCCATCGCCCAATCCGCCGCGCGCGTACCGAATATGCGAGCGCTCTCGAAGTCGTGGCCGGCGACCGCGTGGTGCGCGAGCTCGGCCAGATGCGGGCCCTGACCGTCGCCGTGCCGCGTTCTTAGGGCCGCAGCTGCCCGCCGGTGCAGTTTCACACGGCGGGTGGTGGTCAGCCTCGCGTACAGCGTGTCGCGGATCAGGACGTGAGCAAACCGCAGCCGTCCAGCCGCGCCGGGAGCCTCCAATATGACCCGAGCGACTATCGCCTCGTCGAGCGAATCGAGCGGATCATCTTCGCCAGGATCGGCCACCAGCGCGAGTGTGTCGAGCGCGAATTCGGGCCCGAGAACGGAGGCTTGTTCTAACGCGTGGTTGCATTCGGACGAGAGACGAGCAAGGCGACGGTTGAGCACGTCGCGGATGGTCTGCGGGATTGCGAGCCTCCGCCCCCCGCCTGCCTGCATCGGGACGCCTTCGTACGCAAGCAGCCGCACCGTCTCTGAGACGAATAGCGGGTTGCCCTCGGTCTCGGCGTGCAGCGCGGCGGCCAACTCGGCTGAGGCGATCTCGCTCGCGACCAGCTGAATGTATTCGCTCACGGCATGTTCGCTTAGCCCGGCCAGCTCGATCCGCCGGGTGAGCGGCTCTCGGGCGACCTCGGCGAGCATCGTCGTGAGCGGCTCTCCCGGGATCGGATCTACGTCGCGCATGATGGCGAGCACGAGCACGCGTATCGAGCCAAGCTCCCGCGCGATGAACTGAAGAAGTAGTAAGGAGGGCGTG
This sequence comes from Solirubrobacteraceae bacterium, assembly GCA_035693425.1. Lineage (GTDB taxonomy): Bacteria > Actinomycetota > Thermoleophilia > Solirubrobacterales > Solirubrobacteraceae > Palsa-465. The sequence continues at coordinate 24,628 of DASSGR010000040.1, read as the reverse complement.
TCGGCGGCGTGCAGATCGTCTAGCACCAACACGAGCGGTCGCTTCTCCGATGCCCTGCGCAGGAACTCGGCGGTGGCCTGGAATAGCCTGAAGCGGGCTCCTTCTGACTCTGGCGCAGTCTGCTGCGGCAGATCTGCGATTAGCTCGCTCAGCTCGGGGACGATCGGCGCGATTTCCGCAGCCCCTGAGCCGAGCTCGCGAACTAGAGAACGGTGATCGCCGGCGCGCAGGTACGAGCGCAGCAGCTGAACCCAGGGCCAAAACGCGGGCGCGCCGCCCGCCTCCCAGCAGCGACCGACGAGCACCAGCGCCCCGCGGTTGCGGGCCTCTCGCCCGAGTTCCTCGGCGAGACGGCTCTTGCCGATGCCCGGCTCGCCACTGAGCAAAAACAGCCGACCCTGTCCACCGACCGCGTCGTCAAGCCCGCTCGCGATCTCCGCGAGCTCGCGTTCCCTGCCGACAAACACGCCGGAGGCGCGCGCCTCGCCACCGGGCACGAGCCGCTGCATCGTCCTCGGCGAATCGAGCCTCGGGTCTTGCTCGACCATCGCCTGATGAAGCTCGCGCAACTCACGCCCGGGCTCAATCCCGAGCTGGTCGACCAGCGCACGACGCGTCTCCCGGTAGGCCTCCAGCGCCTCCGCCTGGCGACCAGCACGATAAAGCGCCAGCATCCGCTGGGCACGAAGGCGTTCACGCAGAGGATGTTCGGCCACCAGAGGCTCCAGCTCCGCGACGAGTTGGTCTTGGCGCCCGAGGGCGAGCTCCGCGTCAATCCGACTCTCGAGCGCCGCCAGCCGCGCTTCCTCCAGGCGTCGGATCTCGCCTTGCGCGAACCGCTCATACGTGAAATCCGCAAGCGGCGATCCCCGCCACAGACCAAGCGCCTCCTGCAACCGGTGTAATGCAGTGGCCGCGTCACCCGCGGCCAGGGCAGCAAGGCCCTCCCGAGCGAGACGCTCAAACCGGTCGAGGTCAAGCTGGCCGCTCCCGAGCACGAGCACATACCCCCGCCCGCGGGTGTGCAGAACGTGAGCGCCGAGCGTCTTACGCAGACGAGAGATATAGCCCTGCAGGGTCTTGGCCGCCGTCGCCGGCGGATGCTCCCCCCAAAGCTCGTCGACCAGCCGTTCGCCCGAGAGCAACTCACCACGGTGCAAGATCAAGATCCCGAGCAACGCCCGCTGCTTGGGACCACCGAGCGCCAACGGCTCATCGTCCTCGACGACCTCCAACGGCCCCAGGATCCGAAACTCAACCACGGTATCCCCGCCGGCAACGCTACCAGTCCGCCGGCGCAAGCAAGCCCCAATCCCACTATAGGTCCTACCGATCTTCAACCTTTTGCAACCGCTTCTACACCGCTGCGGCCCATCCTTCGCGCAATCCGATCGCACAGGGCGACCGAGCAACCGGCGGAGGCACGCGATGCGTTCTGACCGACACATCAAGACAACACTCGCCACCTTGGTCAGCAGCGTCCTCGCTGTCGCCATTACGCTCGCCGTCGTTGCCGCGGCATGGGCCGACCCGGCCCCGCTCGCACGAGCCGAGGCTGGCAGCGCCGCTAGCGGCGCAGCGGGCGCGGCCGTCCGATCGAACCCCGACGAGCAGACCAACGGACTCACGCGAGCCACACCGTCCCGGCCGTCAGTCACCACCTCGGTCGTGCGGCCCAACCCACACGAGCAACCGCCGCCGACAGCCCCGGCAACGATCATGCGCGTCACAGACCCAGGCGACGGATTTGACTGGGCCGCCGCCGGCATCGGCGCAGCCATCGGCTTCGCGCTCTCGCTGCTCAGCATCGGCAGCATCACGGCGCTCTCGCGGCGCCGCGCAGGTCCAAGCCGCGGCGCCCTGAGCAGCTGAGTTACCGGGACAAGTCCGATAACTCATCCAGCACCCCAGAGAGGAGAGGATCATGCAAAGGCTTCTAGCGACGGCCACAGTCACGGTTACGGCCCTCATGTGCGCCTCGCAGGCAGGTGCGACAGCCAGCACGGTGGTCAGCCTGTCCGGATGCGCTCACGGCGATGGCACGACGACGGTCGCGCCAGGGGCGCAAATCACGATCCAGAGTCCTGGCTTCGAAGAGGGAAGCTACGGGCTGATCAACAGCTTCCTGCTTAAGCAGCGGACGACGCTCACGATTAGCGACGACACAAGCACGGTCTACGACCTCACCGGCCAATGGGATGCACCCCAACAACTGGAGATGAGCCTTTGGCGCACGGAGTTGCGGAACACCGAAACCGGAATCGCCCTCGCCCCTGGTCAGAGCATCGTCGCCGCCTTTGACATCACGTTCTCGCAGCGCCTGCTCGTCGCCTTTCCGCCCGTCACCTCAACTGGCGCAAACGGCCCCTTCTTGGTCGGTGAAGACGGCCCCGTGTCATGCGTCATTACCGGAGCCGCGGCGTGATCATCGACGCTGGCGGCCGCACTCTCGGTCGCCCAGAGGTCTCGCCTAGCTGGCAATCCGGCCGTACATCGCCTCAGCCCGAGAGTTCCCCTTCGCCCTAGTAACGCGCGCGACTGCGCCAAGAGTCCCGCTCGGGACGGCCGGGCAGTCGAAGGCCGGACTGTCGGATCCGCGGAATGTGGAAGTACGCCTCCCGGCTCTCGCTGATGAGCAGCTCCAGTTCCACCGCGAGGGCGAACCTCGGCGCACCTGCTTCCGTCTTGGCACGGGCATCTCGCGGTCGGCGACGAGGCACCTGCAACACGCGCGGAAAGGAGGGAACCCGGTCGGATCTCCTGTGACTGGTGAGCACGATGGAAACCCCAATCGCCGGAGGTAGCGTCCGGGGCTGTGGCTGGCAACGCGTCACACGCGGCAACCGATCGGTTTGCAGAACGCAGACGCGCCATCGCGGAGACCTCGCAGAGGAACAGCGGAAGCGCTACTTCCCGGTAGGAGACCAGCTCATAGCACGGCCGGTGCCGCCCGAAACGGCGGGCGACCTCCGCGCTGTCCATGTCTATCCTCTCGAACGGCACACCTGTCATGAAGCCGGATGTGCTCGAGAACTCGACGCAGCGGGTTCCGGCCCGCGACCTTGGCGCGGAAGCTCGCGTCCCCCACGATCACAAGTGCTAGCGCCCGCGACTCAAGGCAACTGCGCCTGAAAGGAATCGGCGGGATGGACGTCGATGGCGAGATGCGTCCAGCTGGCGTCACCCGGGCGGATCGTCCGACGAAGCCGATCCGTTTGGGCTTGGTACCCGGCGATGACCCCCACGTTCAAGCGTTCGCCGGCGGGGGTGGCGGTCGCGGCGTCGTCGGGGCGCTCGCGGGCTGTGTCCCGCGCTGCGCGCGGCGGCGCTCTCGCCGGCCGAGGCATTGCGCCTTTCTGCCGCCGCGTCCAACGGCTCCACGGGCTTGTGTACGGTGAGGATGAGGCGGCGCGACTGCGCAGGCCCGGTGGTAGCCTCGCCGCCGCCGATTTCCTTTTTTTGGTTGGGCCCATCACCTGGGAGGTGAGATGTCAATCTTGAACACGCCACGTGTTCTTGCCGTGTCGCTTGTGGTCGGCGCGGCGGCGGTCGCGCCGGGGGCTGCGGCCGCAAGTCCGGCACGCGGAGCGGGAGCTCGCCAGCAGGCGGCATTCGGTCTTCTACGCGCGCATGGAAACCAGACCACGCCGACCCGGAGCGAGAACGACGGAGACCTGTCTGACCAGCTGAATGCGTATGCGTTCGAGCGCAGCCTGCCCGCCGCGACGGTGTCGGGGCAGGCGCTGAAGGACGCCGTCGCCCAGGCCGCGCAGCTTCCGAGCACCGGGGGGACGTGGACCGAGCAGACGAGCAAGGTGTACAACTCGAATCCGTCCGACTTCACGGACCCGAACTGGTCCAACATCGGCTCAGGCTTCGCCCAGGTCGGTGGCCGCGTCACGTCGCTCGTTGCGGTCGGCCATGCGTGGCTGGCCGGCACCGCCGACGGCGGTATCTGGCGCTCGACCGATCAGGGCCAGAACTGGACGCCCGTGTTCGACTCCGAGCCGTCGCTCTCGATCGGCGCGCTGGCGGTCGACCCCGCGGACGGTTCCGTCTGGGTCGGGACCGGCGAGGCGAACACGAGCCAGGACTCGTACGCGGGTGTCGGTGTCTATCGCTCGACGGACGGCGGCGTCACCTGGACCGAGGTCACGAGTAGCGACGGCTCGGACCCGGTCGTCGGGCGAACCGTCTTCCGCATCGCCTTCGACGGTGGATCGGTCCTGGCGGCGACGAACAACGGCCTGTGGCGCTACAACGGCACCGACTGGTCCGAGGTCCTCGCTCCCGCTCCGGCCGACGACCCGCAGCCCTACTACGACAACCAGGTCACCGACGTCGCGGTCAATCCCACGGACCCGAGCCAGGTGCTCACCGTGGTCGGCTGGCGCGGACCGCTGACCGCGGACAGCGACAACGCGTTCTGGCTCTCCTCCGACGGAGGGAAGACGTTCAGCAAGATCACCAATCTCACCGGCGACATCGACGGCAGCGACATCGGGCGGACCACGTTCGCCTGGGTCCCCGACAGCTCGTCGTCGAGCGGCACGCGGATCTACGCGATCGTCGAATCGCCGAAGGCTCTGGCGGCCGGCGCGAACAGCGTCCTCCAGGGCGTGTTCGTCTCAGCGAACGGCGACCCCGCCGGCCCGTGGACGAAGATCGCCGACGGAGCATCGCTGTCCCCGGGGTCGGCGACCCCGTACGGACCCAACAGCGTCGGCGCTCAGGCGTGGTACAACCAGGACCTCGCGGTCGACCCCGCCAACCCGGATCACGTCTATGCCGGCCTCGAGGAGGTCTTCGAGTCAAGCGACGGCGGCACCACCTGGGACACCGCGAGCCCGTACTGGAACTACGGCCTCTCGTGCAACCCGAACTGCCCGAACACCACGCACCCCGATCAGCACGCGATGATGATCATGGACGGTCAGATCGTGATCGGCAACGACGGCGGCGTGTACCACCGGCCGCTGTCCGACACCGGCCTCGGTAACTGGGTCGATGACAACAACACCCTGCACGACCTCCAGTACTACTACGCACGGGCCGGCAACTTGCCGACCGGTGGCACCGCGATCTGGGGCGGTCTGCAGGACAACGGCACCGCGCTGGTCGATCCGAACCGGAGCGAGATGGTGGAGCCGGCCGGCGGCGACGGCTTCGACGTCATCGTCGACCCGAACAACGCCAACCGGATGGTGGGCGAGTACACCGACGGCGCGATGTACTCCTCGACCGACGGCGGGCACAGCTTCACCAACCTGATCAGCCCGAGCTGCTTTGCTCAGTCACTCTTCACGACCAAGCTGCGCAACAACTGCGACCCCGGGGCGAGGTTCGTGACGCCGTTCGCGGCCGATCAGACGAACATCAACAGCTGGGTGTTCGGCGGTCAGTACGTGTGGACCTCGCAGATCGGCTGGAAGACCAGGTGCGGTAACACGGGATGCACTTGGGGCCGTGTGTTCAACACCGGCGCAGGCAACGCGGTCACCGCGGTGTCGGAGGCCAACGGCGCGATCTACGCGGCGTGGGTTGGCGGCGGCGGTAACCCGGGTCCGGCATTCAGCCGAGGCCTTGCCACCAACGTCGGCGGCTGGCATCAGATCTCAATGACCGGCCTCCCCAACCGATTCATCGCGGGCGTGACCGTCGACAAGACGAACTCCAAGCACGCGATCATCGTGTTCAACGGCTACAGCCGGCGCTGGATCCCGGGTGGCGGCATCGGCCACGTGTTCGAGACCACGAACGGCGGCAACAGCTGGACGGATATCTCGGGCGACCTGCCGGACATCCCGGGCGACGCCATCGTGATGATCGGCGGCAAGCTCGTCCTCGCCACCGACGCCGGAGCCTTCGTGGCGAACGACGGTGGCGGCACCTCGACGAGCTGGTCGAGGCTCGGCACCAACCTGCCGAACGCCTCGGTCAACGACATCGAGATCGGCCCGAACGGCCAGACCGTGTACGCCGGAACGCACGGCCGCGGGGTCTGGAGCATCAACCCGTAGGTTTGGAGCGCGTGTGGGTGGCGGGCTTCGGCCCGCCACCCACGTTGTTCCGTGAGCGGCGCCCGCAGGTTGCGGCTCTGCGGCGCGCCTCTATTTTCGAATTTCGCGAAGTAGACATTGATCGGCAGCGACCAGGTCATAGGCATCGATCAGGACCCCGTCCTTTGGGCGCTGTTCGATCGCTACGTCGGTATCGTCGCTTCCAATCTGCAAGTCCTGACGGATGAGGCGTCGCAGCTCAGCCTCGCTAAGCGAGCCCAGGAGCTCTCCGGCTTGATCGAAAGCTTCTTCGTCACGCTGCGGTAAAGACACAGCGCGACCGTCAACCGGGGGCGGAGCCTGGTGCTACCGGCAGGGGGTGGCGCGGGACGAAGGTGATTGTCGTGTGCTTGATCTGGTGGGTGAGAATCCGCACGGTGACAGCTCGGGCCCGAACGAGTTGACCGGAGGTGTGGGCCTGGAGCTTGTAGGTACCGGGCGGGAGGTTGCGCCGAAAGTGGCCGCGGTTGTCGGTGCGGACCGTGGCGATGTGTTGCTGGGAGGGCAGTCGGAGGATGTCGATCGTTGCGACCACCGGGCGCCGCGGGCAGCCCTGTTCGTCGGACGGGCCGCCGCAGACGAGGCCGACTGTCTGACCGACGATGCCGGAGTCTGCGGACCGGAGCGAACGCGAGCCCGCGGGCTGGGAGCCGGCGGTTGTCCCCATTGAGGCGGCCCGGACGGCGGTGGAGGTCGGCGTGCCCTGGCCGCTCGCCGAACCGCATCCGGCGGCGAGGAAGGCCCCTACCAGCAACATTGCCGATGCGCGACGCAGATCACTGCTTGTGCGCCTCGGCATTTACTCCCGCCCACACGCGCATGCTGGCTGTGCCCTGCCGAGCGTCATGGCCTCCACCATACCCCTACTACGGCGCGACGCCGATTCCATCACAAGCGTGTTTCCTGAGTTCGGTCTAGACGTCGCGGTGCTCGAAGACGACGAGCGTGCCCGCGGCGACGACCGCCGCGTATGCGGTAAGGACGAGTACCGTTTGGGTGTAGCTGGCGGGGCTCGTCCCGCCATGCACTAGTGCCGAAGCGCTCAATGAAATGGACCGCTGAGGTCGCCGGGAACGCTTCTCAGCACCAGCGGCGTCCGGCCGATCGCCGGCCGGCGTGGTTGCCGCCGACTTCGACGAACGTGAGTGTTGATCCGATGACCGACGCCGGTCGCCGCGCCAGGTGTGGCTATTGGTGCGGCGATGAAGCAGCGACACGAGACAGCGAGCACGCACGGCCCCGTTACGCCTGAACCAGTAGTCGCGGCACGACTGCTGCTCGGATGCGCGAGGAGTAGCGTGGCTAGCGGCCTGGACCCGATCCTTGTGGCGGGAGCAGTAGCCACGCGTCGACCCGTCGACCCACTGGTTCGATCGGCGGCAGCCGGCGCCGCCGCGCTGTCGCATGGCCTACGGAAGCAGCATGGCGATCGCGCCGCAGCTCGTCCGAGCCGTGGCCCACTCCCGGAGAGTCCGGGCTATCCAGCAGTCGGTCCGGCGCGGCGGCACGATTGCTGGTCGTCCTGACCAGCGTGAGTTCTCGATCGCGACAAGCATCGTGAGCGAATGGCATCCGATGAGGTCGGGCGCACCGCAGGAAACGAACACAGCGCCCACCTGATCGACCAGTTCTGGCCGCCGCGCTTGAACTTCCGCGTCGACCGCTACGGCGGGGCGCGGCGCTCGAGAACCGGTCCGGGGTTCAGCTGCGCCCTTCTTGACTATCCGCACGCAGGTTGGCGACGAATACCGAGCCCGCCGAGGTCGAGATCGCGCGGAACCTCGGAGAGACGGATCTCGACGCGCTGATCGCAGCCGCACGGCAGCAAATCGACTCGAACCGACACGGGCAGTTCATGCTCTTCCGCATCGACGACGCTGTCGCGCATCGCAATGTCCACGCCGCAGTGTTCGACGCGCGGCATCTCTGCCTCGGCATCTGAGCCGAGCCCGCGCGAGGGCTCATCTACGGGATGGCCACGCCGCTGATCGTCACAGGCTGGTGCTGTGTGTAGTCGAGCTCGTCGGACTGGGTTACGCCAGACGGAGTGAGTACGTCCATAGCCTTCGGCACTTTGGTCGGGTCGAAGGTGCAGTGCGGATCGGGAGTGGCCGTCGCGCACACGCCGAACTGGAAGGGCTGCGGAATCGGCTGGAAGCCGCGCGCCTGGTCAGGGCTGAAGCCGTCTTGGCCGGTCAGCACCACCGTGAACGCCCAGCCCGGCCCGGGTGTCCCGCCCAATGCCGTCTTGTCCACGGAGAACGTGATGTACCGCGAGATCTGGTTGGCGCTGATCGTGATGGTGCCTACCGCGTTGGTATTCGACGCGTCGACGAACCGCTGGCCGAAGCCCTGTACCTCGAGCAGCCGGCTCCACGCGCTGGCTGGCGCGATCACGTAGTTCCGCTGCGGGAACGACGCTTCCGTCGACGTCGAGGATGCACCTGGCTGGTGCACGTAGACATCGATGAGCTGCGCGCCGAGGGGGCTGCCGAAGGTCGGCGACAGATCGCGCGTCTGGACCCGGAAGGTCACTGTGCTGCCGGTGTTGTAGACCTGGAAATCGGTCATGTCGAATGCGCCAGCGTGGAAATCTTGGGCTGTGGGGTACGCGTAGTTGCCAGGCCCGTTGTCGTCACCTATCGGGTCCGTGCTGTCGAACAGCAGGGTGCCTTGGACGACGTCGTTGACGACCGTCCGAACGGCCTGGGCCGTACCGCCGTTGGGCGCGGTGCTGGTGACGACGAGAACGTTGTTGCCGATCACGGGGGCGATGTCGAAGCTGAACGATCCGTCGGCGGCTGCGGTGCCACCGACGTGTGTGGTCGCACTCGTGCCGACATCGGCAACATCGACGGTCGCGCCCGGCACCGCCGTCCCAGCGACGTGAATCGGGTTCGTGGCGACGGTCTGGTCGGGCGGCGACGTCACGGTAAGCGTGGTCGCCAGCTGAGTGTGGGTGATGTAGCGGTCAACGGTCTGCGCCGGCTGCTCCAGAACCCGGCCGGCGCTCAGGTCAGCCGTCAGCCGAACGAGCGAGCCGGCACCCCAGGTCAGAGGCGCAGCAGAACCATCCGGCTTGCCGTTGACGAAGCCGATCGAGGCCACAGTCGGGTCAGTGCCGAATGGTGACGGCGCGAGGTTCGGCGCATCCCAGACTTGTTCGGGAACCAGGCCGACGCCACCTGACATCGCGATCATCGCGGCGAGTAGCTGGCCCGCTGAGTTGGCCTGGCCGGTGGCCAGATCCTGCGCTCCGCGCTCTGCGGACAGCACCGGCCACGGGTGCCCCGTGCCCATGTTCGACGGTGCCCACGGCCTGCCTTCGAGCGGGCAGGTGTGGTCCGGCAGGACGTGGCAGTCACCGTAGCCGTCACCGTTGTACCGCAACCAAGCTGGCCCGCTGCCGGTCTGCTTCTCGATGGTGTTATCGACCACGGTCAGCGAGTTGGCGACATCAGAGTCGGTCGCCGAGAACTCGCCGAGCCGAACCAGCTCAAGGAAACCGGCGTCGATGACCGCGCGCTGATCGAGCGTGGGTCCGCCGTTGCCGACGTTGTAGCTGATCGCCGCATTCGGGTCACCGGTCTTGGACAGCCGGATGAAGTAAGGCTGTCTCGACAGCGGGCCATCCGTCGTGACGGTCCAGCCCTTGATCGAGCGCTGGTACTGGTCGGCTGTGGCCAACCAGATCCGAGCGTCGGCCGGAGACGCATGCTGCTCGGCGATCGTAGCGGCCGCGACCAGCCCGGCGATCTCGGCGGCGATGGTCGAGGGCGAGTATCCGCTCTGCTCCTCCCAACGCTCTGGTCCGAACGACGGCCCGTGGGCGATCAGATAGTTCGCCGCGGCCTGGACGTGTGGCCAGAGGCCGGCGTCGCCGGCGAGACCGGACTGCAACACCATCAGGATCGGGTAGGCAACCTCATCCAGCTGGGTGTTGAACGAGTCGGGCGCTAGCTTGCCGTTGACCAGCGAGTTGCGCGGCAGCGACCCGTCTGGGAGTTGCTGCTTCTCGAGCAGGAACCTGGTGGCATCCCGGGCGGTCGCCAGGTCGCCGTCGGTGAGCAACGCCGTCCACGCCTCGTAGAGGTCACGGGAGAAGACCTCCCGATACGAGCCGAAGTAGGTGTTGGCAGGGTCGCCCGCGGAGACCGCCTGGCCCCACGGCGACGCGATCGAAGCCACAATGGCGCCCGGGAACGTCTTGTCCTCGCTTGCCTTGACCACGTTGGCGGACACGTAGTACGCGTTCACGGCAGATGTCTGCTGGGCCTTGGTCAGACCGGGAAGGCTTTTGGACGGGGCGTTGAGCGTGTCATCGTAGGACAGCCAACCCGACCGGTACGGGCCGCGCAGCGACCCGAACGACCGGCCCACCGTGGCGCCGGCCGTGGCGACGGCGTCGGCCTGGGTGGTGCCGAAACCGAGGGCGAGCATCGCGTCGCCGTGCTTGTCGAAGCGGACCTCAGCCGTCTGCTCTACGTTTCCGCCGAGCGCCGAGTCGGTGGGTGTCAGGCTGTGCGCGGAGTCGAGCTGGACGAGGCTGTCCGATGGGCTACCGACGAAGCCGCTGCTCACCACGCCGAACGGTTGATCGGCCCGCAAGGCGAGGAAGCTCGGCACTGCGTAGTCGCGATTGGCGGCGTTGGTGTGGGTGTTGGTGTCGTACGAGACCGGCACCGGCGAACCAGTCGTCGTGTCGATCACCGCGTTGTCGGCACCCCCGTTGCCGCCGCCCCCGCCACCGTTGCCGCCGACCGTCGCGTCAAGCCGGACGTACACCTGGTATCTCGCGGCAGCCGCCGTCAGCGGCGTGTACCTGGTCTCCAGCACGATGCTAGGGCGGGCCGGATCGGTGAGGTATGTCGTGGTGAGCCGGTACGCACCGGACTTGGCCGTGGACGTGACTGTGCAGACCATTCCGGTCGAGTCAGCGGAGACCGTGTAGTTCGTGTCGCGTGACTGCAGGTCCGTGAACGTGGAGCCGTCCGTGACGAGGTACTGCATTGTCTCGACGTTCGTCGCGTCGATCGTCGGGGCATAGACATCCGACAGCACGCCGCCTGCCACCGTGTACCAGATCTTCGAGGTCGTGTTTCGGGCTGTGCCCAGACAGTCCTTGCGGGCGAGATCGAAGTGACTCAACGCGCCCGGGCCGTCAGTGGCAGAATCCGGGGCGGCGACGGCGGCCGGCACTGTGGCCGCGAGTGAACCGGCAACCACCGTGCCGACCACTAGGACTAGGGACAACAGTCGTGTGCGCATAGCTCCTCGCCCCTGCCGAATGCCGCAGTGTCCCCAACCCTAACACGCAATCGCATGAGCAGGGCGGTCAAGGGATCGGGGCCGTCGGCTGCTCGACGGCCGAGCCGGAGGCGGTGGTTGCTGAACGCCCGCCGCCCGGGTCCTGGACTTCTTGTGGATCTCGCCATCCCATGAGTCCTCAGACTCGTTCGGGACAGTTGGAGCGTGCTGTAGTCCGACGGAATCCCGGGGTTGGTGGAGGGTCAACAACATCTGTTGACCCTGGCGCACTTCTTGCTGCAGCCAGGCGAGCGCGACCTACGGATTTAGAGTGGATCCCGCCGGGCTGATCGCGGCTGCACGACAGGACAAGCCGACGACGCTCACGCAGATGCTGCGCGACTTCGATCGGTGGGACGCGGAGGCGAAGCAGGCGGCGGACAACGGCTTGAGCGACCGCACCTGAGTCGCGAACTGAGACGAGAACAGGTGGTGATCAGCCAGGTCACGTCTCAAGCCCGGAGCGGGCCCCAGCGCTGTTGGAATCGGACAATCTGGGTAGCGCCGCAGCATCGCGCAAGACGGCCCTTCTCGTCTGGGAGCGGTGGCCGGGGCCGGCGTCAGCGACCTCGGCGGCGGCGAACAGCCCACCGCGGACGCGAGCGCCCCGTCGACGTTGGGGTCGCCCTCGGCCAGGACGCGGAATGCCGCCTTTGCGCTCGCAGGCCCGATGCCCGGTGGAACAAGAGCGATTGAAGGACGCCCTCGGCCTCGCGCTCGAGCGTGTGTCTGGCGTCCCTCGCGCGGCCTGGAGATGTGCATCGCTCAGGCTGATAGCACGCTGATGGCCCGTTCTCAGGAATTGCGGTGGTCGACCGGCAGCACGCGGTAGCCGGCCGCCGCGAGCCATAATCGCGCGCGGCCACGCTGGCGCTCCTCGGAGAATGCGTGCCATCGCTCAAGCTCGCCGGGCCACCGGGCAAGCTCGTCCTTGAAGCGGCGAAACGCGCCGCGGCCTCTGATCGCGATGGCCAGGCGCTCGGCCCGGCCGGGGTCCTCGACGGACGCGATGAACCGCTCCATGTCCCGGTAGCCCTCCCGTGAGCCCTCGCCGTGGACCGCCAGCCACCGCTTGGGATCATCAGCGGTGTCCTCGTCTTCGTCTCCGGTCTCCACGGCATATTCGATCGCTGCCCGAGGCCACACCTCACCGGTCCTGATATCGATCCGGCCCCCGACGCTCAGGGGGTCGCCTTCGAGGATTTCGGCCATCTCCTCGAGGTCGACGGGCAAGGCGCGCAGCATCGCCGTCGGTCCGCTGCCGAGCTGAGCCTCAAGCTGGTCGGCCAGCTCATCATCCCCGTCACAGCCTCGCTGCCGGAGGCCAACCACGAGCTTGCGAGCCAGCTCCGCGGCTCCGTCCACGCGCTGCATGACGGCAGCGATGACCCCGTCGCCAGCCAGCTGCAGCGCATCATCGTCGGCGCCGACGCCGCGGAGCAGGTCGACGACAGCCGGTCCGTCACCACGGTATACCGCCGCCCGCAGGGCGGAGCGTTGCTCCTCTGAGTCCATCTCGCTCTGCGTAGTGTTGCGCTGCTGGGCCAAGCCGTGGCCCATCGGCGCCGTGGGCGGCGCAGCTTGGCAAGCGCGAAGCCCGTGTCCTGCGCCGGCGCAGTTCTGTGGAAGTCACAGGCTGGACGTCCAGGCACCTCAGTACGCCGAAATGCGTCGCCCGAGTCGCCCGTCTCCTGCCCCGACCCTCGCGGCGCAGCTGCCGACCCGATCCCGCCGCGACGCACCTATCCGCGTTCTCTGAAGTGATGAGGCCGCTTCCCGTCCACGTTTCCGAAGCCAGCCGGCAGGCCGCTACGCCCGTTCAGGGAGGCGCGACGCCGCGAATCCGCGGTCGTCTGTCAGCAGCGCCGGTTGTGGGGAGCACACAGTTCGGTGGTCGCCGACAGTTACGACCACGCAGTCGACGCGACTATCGGAACCGTGGGCGTAGCACTCGTCCGGGATCGCGGGGCGCGCATGATCCCCGGTCGCCATAGGAATCGTCGGAGCGTGCAACAGCGAGATCGTGAAAGCAATCGCCCGCGAGGTGCGCCTCTTCTGTGCACATCGGTGCGCGTCCGGCACCGGTCAAGGACTCGTGGGCGCGGTAAGGGAGGACTCGCGGTGAGCCGACGCTACGCTGGGCGAGCACGGCCCCGTTTCGAGATTGAGCATGGGGGCTCATTGGTGTCGGCCGTCGGCGTGGCTGCAGCTCGTCTGCCGGCGGCTCGGCAGTCCAAGTCCGGTCCCGAGCGGCCGGTCGAGCTTCTTGACGGGTGGCGATTGCTGGCGGCGTTGCTAGTCGCCGCCCCAGACGGGGTCGCGTTTTTCAAGGAACGCGGTTATGCCCTCCTGCGCGTCGTGCGCGAGCGTGTTCTCGGTCATGACTAGCTCGCAGTGCTCGTAGGCTTCGTGCTCGGCGCGATCGATCTGGGAGTAGAACGCCTGCTTTCCCGTCGCGACGGTGTACGCGCTGGATCTAGCAATCGCGTCAACCAGCTCAACGACTGCGACTTCGAGTTCCTCGTGTGGCGCCACGCGATTGATCAGTCCCCAGTCAAGCGCGGTCGCGGCATTGATCGGCTCGCCCGTAAGCAGCATCTGCATCGCTCGCTTCCTGCCTACCGCTCGCGAGACAGGGACCATCGGAGTCGAGCAGAACAAGCCGATCTTTACACCCGGCGTCGCGAATCGGGTGCCCTCCGCTGCGACCGCCAGGTCGCACGCCGCCACCAGCTGACAGCCAGCGGCGGTAGCGATGCCATGGACCTTGGCAATCACGGGCTGGGGAACCTCGTGAAGCGTCTCCATCATCACGCTGCATCGGTCGAATAGATGAGTCAAGAACTCTCGGTCTCGGCCGACCATCTCCGACAGGTCGTGCCCAGCCGAAAAGGCCGGCCCGGCGCCCTCGATCACGATTGCCCGGGTGTCGCGCCACGCGGACACCTCGCGCACGGCCGCGATCATCTCCTCCATTAGCCCTAGCGACAGCGCGTTGCGCTTCTCGGGGCGGTTGAGCACGATCCGCGCGGCGGATCCGTCGCGTGTGACGAGCAGATTTCGATAGTCGGTGTCTGGTAGCGAGCTCACTAGGACAACGTACTCCCGCGCCGCCCGTGACACAAGCCGACTCACGGGCCTGCACTTGGCCAGCCCAGACCGAGGCGAGATAATCAACCTGAGGGCCCTAATGCCGCCCAATGGCGGACGACGAGTGAAGGAGGAAATATGAGCGACGCGCAGATTGCGACCGAAGGTGCGTCCGCCCCCAGTGCCGTGGCGAGCAGGGTGTTTCGCACGGAGCTGAACCCCGTTGACTTCCTCCGAAGGGCTGCCTACGTGTATCCCGAGAAGATCGCGGTAGTGGATGGAGAGCGCCGCTATTCGTACGAACAGCTGGCAGAGCGCTCATGGCGTTTGGCCAATGCGCTGAGGTCGGCGGGGCTGCGCAGAGGAGACCGCGTCGCCGCGCTGCTGTTCAACTCCTCGCCGATGCTCGAGGCGCATTTCGGTGTTCCAGCGGCGGGCGGAATTCTTGTGGCGATCAACAATCGGCTGGCAAGCGCAGAGGTTGGGCACATCCTCGAGGACAGCGGTGCCCGCTTCCTGCTGCTCGACACCGAGCTCGAGCCGCTCGTCGCCCCGCTGGCGCTGTCCGACATCACCGTGATCCCCTGCGACCGTGGTGATACCGAAAATCGGTATGAGAAGTTCCTGGCCGCCGCGTCCGCGGAGATGCCGGATAGCTGGCTCAAGGGTGAGGAGGAGACGATCTCGATCAACTACACCTCGGGCACCACGGGGCGGCCCAAGGGGGTGCAATACACATATCGTGGCGCTTATCTGAATGCCCTGAGCGAGGTGATCGTCGCCGGAATGAGCGCCGAGTCGGTGTACCTGTGGACGCTGCCGATGTTTCACTGCAACGGCTGGTGCTTCCCTTGGGCGGTAACCGCCGTCGCCGCGACGCACGTGGCACTGCGCGCGGTCGATCCCGACGTCATCTGGCAGCTGATCGACGAGGAGGGGGTGACGCACTACAACGGCGCGCCCACCGTTCAGTTGATGATCATCAACAACTCCAAGGCGCACCGCCTGGAGCGGCAAGTGACCGCGATGGTTGCCGCATCGCCGCCGTCGCCGACGCTACTGGCTCGCATGGCTGAGCTCAACTTCCGGATCGTGCACGTCTACGGCCTGACCGAAACCTATGGCCCGATCACGGTGTGTCCGGCTCAGGAGGGATGGGATGAGCTGCCGGTCGAGCAGCGGGCCAAGCTGCTCGCGCGCCAGGGCCAGGCCTACCCTTCGGCGGATCTGGTCCGGGTCGTCGACGACGACATGCACGACGTTCCCCGGGACGCCGAGACCATGGGCGAGGTGGTCATGCGCGGTAACAACGTGATGAGCGGCTACTTCGCAGACGAGGCAGCCACCGAGAACGCGTTTCTCGGCGGCTGGTTCCACTCCGGTGATCTAGCCGTCTGGCACCCCGACGGCAACATCGAACTGCGCGACCGAAGCAAGGACATCATCATCTCCGGCGGCGAGAACATCTCGAGCATCGAGGTCGAGCAGACCATATGCGCTCACCCAGCAGTCCTCGAGTGCGCGGTGATCGGGATTCCTCACGAGCGCTGGGGCGAGCGCCCGAAGGCGATCATCACACTCAAGAGCGAGGCCAGCGCAAGCGCAGACGAGATCATCGCGTTCTGCCGGCAGCGGCTAGCTCACTACAAGTGCCCCGACGTCATCGAGTTCGGGCAGCTGCCGAAAACCTCCACCGGCAAAATCCAGAAATTCGCCCTACGCGAGCGCGACTGGACCGGACGCGCAACTCGAGTCGGCACGACGTAAGCGCCATCTCAGACAACCCTTCCGGAAGCACGAGCAGCGTTCGGTGCCAGCGGCGGGAATCTCCGATTGCGCGCTAACGAGGTGCGCGCTCCACGTCGACGAGACCCCCGCCGCGCGCGGGAAGGGCGCACCTCGCGGGCGACTGCTTCACGATCGCGCCGGTCATCCCCCGCGCGCGATCGGAATGGCGACATGGGCATACCCCGCCACTCGGCTCCACCTTTGCCGCGGGTGAGCGGACGCTCGACCAGCATGCCCGGCGCGGGTTAGCAACAGGCTGGTCGGCCCCTCGCGGCTGCGTAGATCGTGCGTAACCGAAGCAGGAGTGATGGCTACGCGGTGATCGGCGCGGTAGCGCATGATGTTGCCGTGAGCACCAGTCGGCTCGGCCCAGTGTGGCGAAGCGATCGTGCGGCGTGCGAGTCGGCGGAATACTCCTCCGTCGCGTGGCTGTAGCACAAACTCCCGTGGGGTGAGTTTTCTTGTGCGCGGGTAACAACGGCGCGCTTCTTCGGAGGTCGAATCAGTGCGACTCCCTCGACGGCCGCGAGATGGCCTTACACGGCATCGGCCAAATTGGCGATTGTGTCCCGATCCAGTTGCCGGTGGTTTATGCGACAACCACTCGCCAAGGCAATCACGAGTCTCTTCCTGTCCGCGAGGTGTAAGCGATCGTCCGCCCCGAGAGTCACGGTCCACGCGTTGCGTTCGTGAGGCTCCGGGAGGCCACTCGTCGCCATCGTCCGGCGAGAGCAGGGCTTCGAACTCGAGGTCTCGCTCCGTCCGGCGTAGTCGATCCTCAACGTCCCGTTGCTTCGCAGCGAGGCGCTCATGCCGGGCGCTGAGCATCCTGATCCGCAGCTTCCGCTTGATCGGCTGCCACCACCTCCGGAGCACGTCAGCGAGAGCGAGCCCCGGGCGGATCACGCACTGGATGAACGGCCACGGGATCACGATGCTCACGATCAGGACGCCGCCGATGATCAGGAGGATGTTCAGGGCGATGCTGGGGGGAACCGTCGTCACGGCTGCCGAGCCTAAGCCACTTGCATAGCTCATGACGGGCGATCGGCGAGGACGGGCGCGCAAGGCACCCTCCCGTCAGTCAACGTCGGACGCGCCCTGTCGCCGATGCGGTGGTGTGCGAGACGACGGCCGAAAGACGAAATACGTTCTCAGCCGCCGCGGCGGCAGACGTACGGCTGTGGGCCGAGTCCGGGCATCAAGCCCTTCGCGGAGGCGTCCCCGGTCGCCTGGATGCAGCAGCGCGCGATCGTCGAGGGCACGCGACCGGAGTACGCCTGGAGGAGCCACGCTGGCGGCAATGGCTCCTCTCGATCGCGAGCGGTAGCGGGGTGGCGGCCGTGGGCGCCGCTCGTTCACCTGGCGTAGCAGGCGCCTCCGGCGATCGTGAGCGGGCTGTCCCAACTCGTCCATTCCGCTAGCGAGCTCGGCGTCGTCTGGTCCGGCTGTCTGCGTATGCAGCACCCCGACCGCCGACCGAACCGGCGAGCGATCACGACGGTGTCGCTCGCTCAGGGGAAGCGGCTGTCTGACGTCGACGAGCTCGTAGACGACCGCACCTCGTCCCAACCAGGAGCCAGCTCGAGGCCGGCGCCCGCGGCCGCTCCGCTTGCAGTTGCGAGCGAACGTGCCGAACGGTGGGGCGCTTGCTTGGTGCAGCGAGGGCTGAATTGTCGCGCCAGATCCCTGCGTGTAGCCCACCTCAGCAGCGGGCGAGCACGAACCCAGGCACCGGCTTATCTGGCGTGGTGGGCGGCGAACGCGGCGGCCCGAGCCGCAGGCCGCCACCTCAGCCGCGGAGCTAAGTCGCGTTCGCGCAGATCGCGGTCACGCGCATGGTCCAAGTTCCGTTGAAGCCCGGAGTCAGGTGGGACGATGCAATCCATTGCCCGGCATAGGCGCTGTCGTGTTATGTGCACGCCCGCCTGGCCGTCGGGGGTGCGCCCGTTCGCGCTCGTCACATGACCGGCGCCATCAGCGGTGGCTCGGACGGCGCCCCCGCCGGTGCGTCCGTTCCGTTTTGGCGAACGTCGGCGAGTGCCGGGTCGTCGCCCTGTCCTTTTTCCGCGGTTGGTCGCAGCCGCAGCAGGGTCAAGGCGATCGGGACGGCGAGGGCAATGATGATGGCGGAGACTTCGAAAGCGCGGGTGTAGCCGGCGGTGAGGGCTTGGGGCATTGGTGTGCCGGGGGCCTGGTGAGCTGTGGTTGTTGCGGCAACTGTGGCTAGGATGGCCAGGCCGATCGCCCCGCCAATCTGGATCGCTGTCAGCGACACGCCGGAGACGAGGCCGGAGTGTTCCTCCTTGACGCCAGAGACGGCAGACAGGGTGGCTGGTACGAACGTCATCCCGAGTCCGATCCCGACCACGATCAGCGGAAGCATGGCTCCGCTGATGTATGAGCTGTGGGGGGTCAGGTTGCTCAGCCGCAGCAGCCCGATCGCCGCGATCGCGGTGCCGGTAGCGATCAGCGGCCGAACGCCGGTGTGGACGACGAGCTTGGAGACCAATCCCGCGCTGGCGATCATGACGACGGTCAAGGGGATGAAGGCGGCACCGGCCTTGAGCGGGGAGTAGCCCAGGACGTGCTGCAAAAAGAGCGTGCTGAGGAAGAACATCCCGAACAGGGCCGCGCCCAGGAGGGCCTGGATGAGGTAGGCCCCGCCCCGGTTGCGGTCCCTGAAGACCCAGAGGGGCATTAGCGGCTGCTTGGAACGGGCCTCAAGACCGACGAAGGTGGCCAGCGCCAGCAGGCCGGCGAGGATCGGTCCTAGGGTCAGCGCGGTCGTCCAGCCGTGGTCGCCGGCGCCGGAGAGCCCGAAGACCAGAAGCCCGAGCCCTACCGTGGCGGTGGCCGCGCCGGGTAGGTCAACGACGGCGCGCCCGCGCGTCGGGGCTGGAATCAGGCGCGGGGCCAGGAGGGCGGCCGAAGCGGCGACGGGGACGTTGAGGAAGAACACCCAGCGCCACGAGATGTACTCGACGATAAGGCCGCCGAGCAGCAGCCCGGCGGCCGCGCCGAGGCCCTCCATGGCGGCGAATACACCGACCGCCCGGTTGCGCGCCGCCCCGGCCGGGAACGTCGAGACGATGAGCGACAGCGCAGTGGCCTGGGCGAACGCCGCCGAAGCGCCCTGCACGACACGGGCCACGATCAGCATCGTCGGGCTCGACGCCAGCCCGCCGATCGCCGAGGCGAGCGCGAACGCCCCCAGCGCGGCCACGAACACGTTCCGGCGTCCGAGCAGATCGCCGCTGCGCCCGCCGAGCAGCAGCAGGGCGCCGAAGGTCAACGCGTAGCCGTTGACGACCCAGGCGATTCCGCTGGTGGAGAAGCCGACCTTGGCCTGGATCGTCGGCAGCGCGACGTTGACGATCGTGGTGTCGAGCACGACCATCAGCTGCACGGTCGCTAGCAGCACCAGCGCGCCGATCATCGACGCGCCCCTGCCGGTCCCCGTGGCGCTCGATGGTTGCTGAACCCCGACTCGAGTCATCGGCTGGTCGGTTGTGGCGCTCATGGTCAGCTCCTGGGTTTGGATGTCGCCGGCAGTTATCGGCGCTGCTCGTCAGTATGTCACTTATTGTCAGAAAGTCAAGCGTTGCCGTTTACGGTAGACTGGGGCGATGGGCCGCCCGACGCTGACCGACCGGCGCAAAGCGCAGACACGCCGCGAGATCGCTGAGACCGCACTCGCGTTGTTCGCCCGCGAGGGGTACGACGGCGTCAGCGCGGAGGCGATCGCCGAGGAGGCCGGCGTCTCTCTGCGGACCTTCTACCGGTACTTCACCGGCAAGGACGCCGTGCTCTCACCGATCGTCACCGACGGGCTCGACGAGCTGGCCGAGCGCCTCGCGGCCCGACCCGCGCCCGAGAGCTTGGCCACCGCACTGCACAACGCCTACCAGGAGGTCACGCCGCGGCAAGGCCAGGAGGGCGTCCGCGTCCTCGTCGGCCTCTTCCTCGACGTCCCCGCGCTCCGCGCTCAGTGGCACGAGGACCTGCGAAAGATCGAAGCAGCACTGATCCCCGTGGTCCACAAGCGCGCCCGACGGCCCTTAACCGACTACCACGCCGAACTATCCGCCGCCGCTGCCGTCACTGGCCTGCGCGTCGCACTCGAGCGCGCGGCCCGCAGCGACCCACCGGCGTCACCCGCCGACACGCTTCGCGAAGCCCTGACCTACCTGCGAGATGGCGCCAAGCTGTAGAGCCTCACGCTGGAAGAGGGAGGCGGCGCCTGCTTTGTCTCGGCAACCAGCCGCCAGCGGCGCCACTGATCTCGCGCCCGCTGCGGACGACTTGCGATCGTCCGCGAGCTCGTCGACCTTGCACAGCTGCTTCGCCTGCGTGAGCGACACACTCGTGATCACCGGCAAGCCGGTCGCCGATCTCGGCGTTGCATATGCACCCGAGCGGATCGGGTGACAGCGAGCTCACTGGTGCAAGGACGAGTTGGAAGAGGTGCTGCCGGCCGCAGCGCGCAGCTCCTATCCCTGATGAAGCAGCGCCGCCGCCGACGTTGCCTCTTGTCGATGGAAGCAGCCACGATTTCGAGGCGGCGAGTGCCGCCGCCGGCCGCTGCAGCCGGACGAGGCTGTCGGGTTTTCGCGGGTGTCGTCCGGGTCGTTTTAGCCCGGATAAAGCGGTCGGCTTCTCGGTTCGAATCCGAGCGCCGGATCCGGTCTTGGAGCGCCGCACGCCCGTGTCTGAGGGCCGCCGGGCGACGGGCTATGCGGTCGCGTCGGAGTGGGCGCGATCCGGCTATCGCGGTCCCACACACTTTCGAAGGTCTCGATCTCCTCCTCGGTGAGCTCCAGGTCATCGCGAACGGAGACCATCGTGGTGTCCCAGGGCCGCTGGCCATCGGTGCGGTGGGTCAGGAGGATCTCCGACCGTCGTTAGGTCGTCGATGCCGGTGAGCAGCTGAAGCTGGTGGTGGCGCAGCTGGACCCACCAGGCGAACGCGTCGCGCTGCATCTCGCTGGAGGCCGAGCACGCGCCGAACCCGATGTGGAACCGGCCGCCCTCGCCGCGGATCAGGCGGAAGCGCCACAGGGTCTCTCCAGGCGCGGCCCAAGCACGGCTTGCACCGACGACATCATCACGCGGCCAAAGTCGCCGCGGAGCGCGACCGGCAGCCGATCGATCTGCGCGAGCACGTGCTGGCGCTCGGCCTCGCGGGCGGGGTCTAAGGGGCGCGTCGCGATGTCCTCCATGACGCTGCGCGTCAGCAGGTGGCCGTTGTCCGATCCGGCATCGTCGCCGACTGCCACCATCGGCAGCTGCGGCGCGGAGAACAGTGGGGATCACCAGTGTCCTGTTGGCCTGGCGACTCCGAGGCCGGCGGAGGTCAGTGACAGGCCTGCGTTCCCGAGTCGGTGAAGCTTTGGCCGGCGACGGGAGCGAATCGCCAGTCGTAGCTTCCGTTGTGGAGGGTAAGTTCGAGGACGCCGTCGGTGCTGTTGTTGCGCACTTCGCTGTTCGGCAGTGGGGCGCCGAAGCTGTAGAGAGAGTCCCCGCCGGTACCGACGACGAATTCGCGGATCCCCCTCGCTGGATCGGCCTGCGCGTCGGGGGTCTGGGGGGCGAAGCGCTCGTAGTCGTGGTCGTGTCCGTTGAGGACGACCTCGGCGCCGGTGCTGAAGAGATCGCGCCAGAAGGCATCGAAGCTCGTGTTGCTGCCATGGACGCTGCCGGAGGAGAAGCGTGGCTCGTGCCAGTAGGCAAGCGTGCACTGGTTGGGATGGGCGGCGAGGTCGGCCTTGAGCCATTGCTCTTGGGGGGAGCCGGCGGAGTGGCTGATCTCGCCGTCCAGCGAGATCAGGTGCCAGGCGCCCAGGTCGTAGGAGTAATAGGCGGCGGGTGCCTGAGCGCCGAAGTACGTGAAGTACCCAGCGGCGTCCGCGATGTGGTAGTCGTGGTTGCCGGGGCTTGGACTCGTGATGGCCTTGAAGCGACCCCAGTTGGGGTCGTAGTAGTCGCGGAAGTTCTGAAGTGAGCCGTCGGGATAGGCGTTATCGCCAAGCGTTAGCACGCGCGTCGGAGCGATCTCCTGGATCAGTGCGGCTGTTGGCGCAGAATCCGTCGGCGAGCCGGCGATGTCGCCCGCGGCCGTGATCACGGGGTCGCTCGTGGGGCAGGGGGAGGTCGAGGCGGTCATAGATGCCTGAACGGAGCGATTGCCGGCGGCATCGAACGCGTCGACCGCTAACTCATAGCTCGTTCCGCACGTCAGGCCGCTGAACGTGTACGTCGTGTTCGTCGTCGTATCGACGAGTGCACCGTTGAGATAGACGCCGTAGCCGGCAACTCCCACATCATCGGACGAGCCGGTCCAGCTCACGGCAATGCTCGTCGGGGTCGCGCCGGTCACCGCGAGTCCGGTCGGCGTTGACGGCGCCGAGGTGTCGGGCATGCCCGCGGCGTTTTCGATCGTGAGCTGCGAGACCAGGGCCGGCTGGTTGGCCAGCCACAGCGATGGTGTCGCCGCCGGCTGGCGCCACGCAAACACGAGATAACTGAGCATGCGCGTCGCCCGCCAGTGGACGAACTCCTCGTGCAGCTCATCTGCCGTTGGCAGGCGCGCATCGCCTGTGACTTTCAGGCCCGAGCTGTCCAGCGAGGTGTACGACGCGCCTGACCCGCTCGGGTTCCCAAACGCCTGCACCACGCCCCAGTACGGCAGGCCGACGCGGTCCGCGCTTGCCGCTAGCGTATCGATCCACGACAACACGCAGCTCGACTGGCCCTGGTAGCACGTGAATGGGTCGAGCCCGAACGCATCGGCTGTCCCCACCCAGTCCGGCAGCTGGTCGCGTGACGCCTGGCCTGAGTTCCCGTCGAGCACGACGAGAACCTTCGCCGTGGGATCGACGCTATGAATCAGATCGGTTCGCGCCTTGTGCTGCGCTGGCGCGGTCGGACACATGACCGGATTGGGCTCGTCGCTGATGAGCCACACGCCCACTTTGGGGTCGCCCTTATGCGCGGCGACATAGCCCTGCAACGTCGCGTCGGACACGCTCCAGGAGCAGGTGGCGTTGTTGTAGTTGCCGACCCACACCATCCCCTTCAGCCCCCCGGCCAGATCGTCCACGGTGGCCGGGCTGCTGTCGATCAAATCAAATCCAGCCGCCGCCTCGTCGCTGAACCCCGTGCTCGACAGATCGCGATCAAACACGCCCCGCAGCGGATATGACGCCAAGCGATAATTCACTACCAGCGTCGGCGGGTTCGACCCAGCCTCGCGCGAAAAGAAGGCCTTGCCCGACGCGGCACTGGTCCCCAGGCCGATCGAGTTCAGTCCACCGTGGATGTACCCATCCGGCAACCCCACAGTCTTGTACCCGCTCGTCGACCACCCTCGAGAAGAGCCAAGCAGAGTGCCCAGCGCCGGCGCGTTGGCATCGGTGATCGTGTCCTCACCCCAGCTCGTGTCGCCGACCGCGTACGCCTGAACGCCGACCAGCGTCGAGCCCGATCCAGCGTACAGCTGCAGCGTCGCACCCGTGATCGTCGCACCCGCCGGCACCTCGACGTCGAACCGGACATACGTCCTCATCACCGGCGTCGCGCCCTGCACCCAAAACCGGGTGGCGGAGCCGTAGTTCGACAACGGCGCCGCCGAGCTAACGTACGAATCGGCTACCGCCCCGAAAGTCTGCAAATCAGCCGACGCGCCTGGCGCGACCACTAGCGCCAGAACGACGACCACAGAAACCCACGCACAACGCCAGGACACGGTCCCTCCCGACGGTCGAACCTTGCGTCTCGACCCGGTCGAACCTACGCAAACCATACCATCCCTCCACAAGGCAGGCGCGTGGCGGGCGGGTGGACAATCGACGTGCGTCAGCGCCGTTGGCGAAAGCCAGGGCGCGCTACTGTCAATTGGGAGAGCCAGGCTGGGTGATAGCGGGTGCCGGGAACGCCTCGCAGACCGACCGCTGTTCGTCGTCCAATAAGGGCTGGGAGCCCGCCCGAGCACACACCGCAGGTCAGCGGGCATCCCGACCCGGGCCACCCGGTCCTGGACCAGTTCGGCGGCGCCTACAAAGCCGAATGGGCCGACTTCGTCGCCGATCTTGAGGGAATCTGGTGCGCGACGGGACACATCTACAGCACGTGCTACTCGTGCTGCGACGAATCGACCTAGTTCCGCCTCTCTGAGGTATCTCGAAAACCTGCGCGGCGCGATCCAGACGAATGGTTGGGCGTGGTGCTTGAGCGGCCAAGCCGACGCAGGGGGAGCTCTGTACGAGGCGGAGACCAAGCTCTGGCTCACCTGCACTTCCCACACAGGCATCTGATCCACCACGACCGGATGCCCCGCCAAGCGCCGAAAGCAGCAACGACGGCATGCTCGCGACGTGCCCACC
>DASSGR010000039.1:0-2551 GCA_035693425.1 Solirubrobacteraceae bacterium | reverse complement strand
GAGACCGCTGAAAAAGTCGTGACTGTGTTGGTGTCGTTCCGTCCGCTCTGACGCGTACCGTTTGGGCTGCAAATCGGCATTTTCACGGTACCTGCGAGGTGGCGATGCTCGGGGTGGCGGAACGGCAGCAGGGTTTCTTTGATGCGGCGTGGTGCGCGGACCTTTTGCTGGATGGGTCGGTCTACTGTTTGTTGGCTGAGCACGGCGAGCGGATCGTGCGTGATGAGGACTTCGCCGAGTGTTACTCGGCGTATCACGGTCGTCCGTCGATCCCGCCGAGCGTCTTGGCCAAGGTTCTGTTGCTTGCCTTCCGCGAGGGACTGTCTGACCAGCGGGCGATGGACGCGGTGCGGTTTGATCTGCGCTGGAAGGTCGCGCTTGATCTGCCGATCGATCATCCCGGGTTTCACCCGACGAGCTTGGTGCATTTCCGGGCGCGGCTTTTGCTGCACGGCAAGGACCGGCTGGTGTTCGAGCGCTCGCTTGAGCTGGCCAGTGAGCTGGGGTTGATCTCTGAGCCGGTGGAGCAGATCCTCGATTCCACGCCGATGCTCGGCGCCGCCGCGGTTCAGGACACGGTGACTCTGGTCCGAGCCGCGGTCCGCAAGCTGATCGACGCGGTCAAGGCGAGTGATCCCCGCGCAGCGCGTCGGCTGGGTCGCGAGCTTCGCTTTGACTACACCCGTCCCCGCGTCAAGCCAGAGGGTGACTGGGAAGACAAAGACTCGCGGACGGCGTTGCTGATCGAGGTTGCACGCGACGCCGCACGGGCACTGCAGGCCGTCGAAGGCGACGATAAGTTGATCGCGCACGAGCGCGTGGGTGAGGCGGCGAGCTTGTTGCGCGAGATCATCGGCCAGGAGTTCGAGGTCGACGACCAAGACGTCCCGCGGGCCCGCGGTACCCGCCGCTCTCGCCAGATCCTCTCGGCTCACGACCCCGAGATGCGCCATGCTCGCAAGACCCCCGGCCGGCCGTTCACCGGCTACAAGCTGCACGCCGCCGTCGCCGTCGACGTGTCGATCGTGACCGCGATCTCGGTCTCGCCCGGCAACGAGCACGACGGCCAGCACGCCGGCGCGCTGGTCGACCAGCAGCCCACACACCGGCGACCGGGACGGGTGATTGGCGACACCGCGTATGGCAACGTCGAGGCCCGCGAGCAGCTCGAGCAACGCTCGGTCGCGGTGCTCGCCCCGGTCCACAGCACCTCACCAAAGGACGGCACGCTTCCCAAGGACGCGTTCCAGATCGACCTCGACAACGACACGGTCACCTGCCCGCAGGGCAAGACAACACCGATCTATAAGACCAGCCGCCATCACCCCAATCTGACCGGCGAACGCGTCGCGCGGTTTGCCCGCGCCGATTGCGAGCCCTGCCCACTGCGGCCTCGCTGCGCGCCCGGCGGCCAGCGCGACATCCGCATCCGCCGGCGCGAAGACCTACGCCAAGCCGCGCTGCGCGCCTTATCCGATCCCGCCGAGCGCGAGCATCTCAACCGCACCAGACCCCGCATCGAACGGCTGCTCGGACTGATCGTCTACCGCTACCACGCACGCAACAGCCGCTACCTCGGAGCTCGAAAATCGACCCTCCAAGCCGTCTGGACTGCCACCCTGGTCAACCTCCACCCCATCGGAGCAGCGCTCCGGGCGCAAACGCCATAACCCCCGTCGCCTCGACCCCGGGGAACAAGCCACTGACACGCCACCCAGCGCGGAGGTGCGAATCCGAACGACACCATTTCTCAGCGGTCTCGACGAGGAGCATCACTCCGGCCAGACTGCTGCTTGCACGCGGAGGAGAAGACGGTGACCGCCGGAGCACCCTCAACGGGCGCGGCTCTGAGGGGCGTCCAACCCACGTCCCTGTCCGGACTAGCGCTTTTGTGATCCGGCCGGCTCCCGCTCCGCTGCTGCATTGGCGACAAGGCGCACGTGCCGGCCGGGCGGGTAGCCGCCGCTCGAACGATTGCTGTCGCCTCACGAAGAGTGTTGGAACTCGATCAATTCGGCACTCCCACTCAGCATGACCGATGAGGCGCTGCGCGCGCCACAGTCTCTTGTTCTGGCCAGTCATCGATCCGAGGAGAGGGCCGAAAGTTGCGAGAGCCACGTGAGGCGGCGAATCTCGCCGAGCTATATGACGAGGACCCCATGCCGTGGAGCCGTGTCAACGACGCGATCGGCGCCGGGTCCATACCGCCCGAGGTGCGTGCTTTCTGGGCACCGTCCGTCCGGACGGGCGACCACACGCCGCTGGCGTAGGGGTTGCTCACTACCACGACGACCTGTACTTCACCAGCGGCCCGGGGACGCGCAAGGCGCGCAATCTCAGCGCCAATCCTGCGTGCACATTGTCGTTGCGCCTTGAGGGTGTCGACGTTGTGTTCGAAGGCGTGGCGCGGCGGGTGACCGACCAGGAGACGCTTGTTGGTGTGGCTTCGGTGTTCCGCGACGGCGGCTGGCCGGCCGAAGCCTACGGCGACGCGATCACCGCGCCCTACAGCGCACAAAGCGCTGGTCCGCCACCGTGGCACCTCTTTCGG
>DASSGR010000038.1:0-25865 GCA_035693425.1 Solirubrobacteraceae bacterium | reverse complement strand
GCCCCTGCCCGAGGTCTTCGATCAGGCCGGGATGCGTCGGCCGCCATCCCAGGCGCTCCTGGGTCAGGGCGCTCGAGGCGGGAGCGTCGAGTGCGAAGAAGGCGCCAATCCAGCCGAAGTGCCCGGCCGCGTCCTCCGGAGCGACGGACATAACCGGCAGATCCAGGTGCCGGCCGATCACCTCGGCGATCTCGCGCGTGGGTATGCCCTCATCCGCGATCGCGTGGAACACCGAGCCCGCAGGCGCGTCCTCTAGTGCGAGGCGGTAGAGGTTTGCGGCATCGAGACGATGCACCGCCGGCCAGCGGTTGGACCCGTCGCCGATGTAGGCCGAGACACCCTTCGTGCGGGCGATCTCGATCAGGACCGGCACGAAGCCGTGGTCGCCTTCGCCGTGCACCGACGCGCCCGGCCGCACGATCGACGTGCGGACGCCGCGCGCCGCGAATGCCTTGGCCGCGTCCTCGGCCTTGAGCCGGGGGTGGGAGTCCGACTCGGCCGAGTCCTCCTCGGTCGCGACCTCCCCGGGCTTGATCAGCGCGGTTCCGGTGGTGATCACCAGCGGCCGGCCCGAGCCTTCGAGCGCGGCGCCGAGCGCCTCGATGGCGAGCAGGTCGATCCGCGCCGAATCCTGCATCCGCGAGAAATCGTGGATGTAGGCAGTGTGGATCACGCCGTCCGCCGCGGCTGCGCCGCTGCGCAGGCTCTCGAGATCGTCGAGGGCGCCTCGATGGACCTCGGCCCCTGCGGCCTGCACGGCCGAAGCCGATTGGTCCGAGCGCGCGAGGCCGATGACGTCGTGTCCTGCGTCGAGCAGCTCGGCTACTACGGCGGACCCGATGAATCCGCTCGCGCCGGTAACGAATATGCGCATGATTGATCCTCCGAATCGAGTTGGTGAGATTCGGCGACTCCAGCCTCGTCCGCGCGGATGGTCTGATGTCAGTCGCTGACATCAGAGCCTAGCACGCGATGTCAGTCGCTGTCATCAACTACGATTCGGTACATGGTCCGTTGGGAACCAGACAGTCGCGGCAGGCTCGCGCAGGCGGCGATGGAGCTCTACTCAGAACTGGGCTTCGAGAAAACCACGGTCGCGGAGATCGCCGAGCGTGCGGGACTGACCGAGCGGACGTTCTTCCGCCACTTCGCCGACAAGCGCGAGGTTCTGTTCTCGGGCGCAGGCGAGTTTCAGGAACTGCTCGTGGGCAACGTCGCCAACGCTCCCGATTCATTTACGCCGATCGACGCCGCTGCGGAGGGCCTGCTTGCCGCTGCCGCCGTGCTTCAGCAGCGCGAGGAGTTCGCCCGGCAGCGCGCGAACATCATCGCTGCAAACGCCGAACTGCAAGAGCGCGAATTGATCAAGTTCGCGTCCCTGTCCACAGCGCTTGCCGACACCCTGCGCGCGCGGGGGGTGACCGAACCGGCCGCGAGCCTCACCGCCGAGGTCGCGATGGCGGTGTTCAGGACCGCGTTCGAGCGCTGGATCGATCAGGTCGGCGGCCGGGACTTCCCGCAACTGGTCCGCGACTCGCTCGAGGAGCTGACCGCGCTCACCACGGGCAGGTGACGCCGTCCCGTTCGCCGGCCGCGGCGCAACGGGCCTCCACCAATCGCACCTGTCGCGCATAGGCCTCAGACGTGCGCTGTTCGCGGTCGAGTGCTGCGGAGTACGCGGCGAACGCCATCGCTCGATCGCCTGGCGAGGCATCAAGGAACCGCTCGTACGACCCCTGGACCTCGGCGCACACCGTGCGCCAGTCGCAGTACAGCTCGATCAGTCGATCGACGACATCGCGGCGGATATGGATTCCCACCGTATATCCGGTACTCATGCGGCCAAGGTAGGTCGCGGCTGGACTTGTGAGAAGGTCCAATCCTGGGAGTGTTTTTAGGACCAAGCCTGTGGACATCCACCTCACCCTGAATCGAGCGGCGCCGTTGCGCGCGCAGCTTGAGCGGGAGCTGCGCTCGGCGATCCGGTCGGGTCGGCTGCGCTCCGGAGCGAAGCTGCCCCCGAGCCGCGTACTAGCCGACGAGCTTCGCGTGTCGCGTGGCGTCGTGGTCGAGGCGTATTCGCAGTTGGTTGCCGAGGGGTACCTGGTGGCTCGCTCCGGGGACGGGACGAGGATCGCCGACGGGCTTGCGCAGCAGCCCCCGGCGCCGCGGGCACCGTCGGGCAGGGCGCGGCGGATTCGCTATGACCTGCGCACCGGCTTGCCCGACGTGTCGTTGTTCCCCCGTCGGCAGTGGCAGTCGGCGATGGCGAGCGTGCTGCGCGAGATGCCTGACGCGGGCCTGTTGTACGGCTCACGTCGAGGCCTGCGCCAGCTTCGAGTCGCCCTGAGCGACTACCTCGGACGCGTTCGCGCGGTCGTGTCCGATCCTGGACGGGTCTTCGTGTGCGCCGGTGCGGCGCATGGCATGGGGGTCCTGTGGAGCACACTTGCGCAACGTGGCGCTCGGCGCGTCGCGGTCGAGGACCCGGCGTGGCGGGCGATCCCTGAGACGGTGCTGCACGCCGGCCTCGACGTAATTCCGATCGGCGTCGACGAGCACGGCCTAGACGTTGCCGAGCTCGAGCGCGTCGACGTGGATGCGGTCGCCTTGTCGCCCGCGCACCAATATCCGACGGGCACGGTTCTCGCACCGCAGCGCCGCGCCGAGCTGATCGCGTGGGCTCGCCGTCGCGGGACGCTGATCGTGGAGGACGACTACGACGCCGAGTACCGATACGACGGCGAGCCGCTCGCGTCGCTTCAGGGTCTCGCTCCCGACTGCGTCGCGTACGTCGGAACCGCGAGCAAGACACTTGCGCCCGGCCTGCGCGTGGGGTGGGTGCTCGTCCCAAGCCACCTCGTCGGCGAGATGACGGCCCAGCATGGAGTGGCGCGGGCGATGCCGAGTGTGCTCACGCAAGCCACGTACGCGAGGCTGCTCGAGCGTGGTGAGATCGATCGGCACCTGCGCCGCACCCGTCGGATCTACGACGCCCGGCGCAACGCGCTGATCGATGCGCTCGCCCGGTGGCTGCCGGAGGCCACGGTTGAGGGCGCGGCGGCAGGGCTGCACCTGATCGCGTGGCTACCGGAGGGAATGGACGAGGGCGCTGTCAGCGAGGCGGCTGCCGAGCGCGGGGTGGCGATCCTCACCCTCCACCGTGACTGCGCGGTCACCGCGCTCCTTCCCCCGGCGGTGCTCTTGGGGTACGGGATGGTGGCCGAGTCGGTGATCCCTCGGGCTGTCCAGGAGCTGGCGAAGGCAGTCACGCAGTAGCGACTTGGTACACGCACGCGGGGTTCGATTGGCCCTTCCGCGTACGACAGGAGCGCCCGTAGGATCGCGTGCCCGCAGCGGCCATGGACGGACGACGCACAAATCGTGTTCTGGTAATCGGCGCGCAGGGCGTGGTGGGGGCGCTCACGGTCCGCGCGTTCGCCACCGCCGGCTGGACGGTGCGCTCGGGCGCCCGGCGACCGCTGCCGGGGCAGGTTGAGATCGACCTCGATAGCGCGGAGTCAATCGCGGCCGCGGTCAGCGAAGAGGAGCTCGTGGTGAACACGGTTCCTCACCCGGATCTGCTCGTCGAGCGTCACGTGCTCGAGCGCGGCGGCACCTCGATCAACATCTCTGCGCTGCCCGCGTCAGCCGGGCGCTCGTTGCGGGCCGTGGCGGGTGCGGCGCGTGGCACGGTGCTGATGAACGCGGGACTGGCCCCGGGCGTGACCACGATCGTCGCGGCAGACCTGCTGCGCCAGAACCCGGGTGCCGGCGAGCTCGAGATCGTGTTCACGCTGTCGGTGACGGCACCGCGCGGGCCCGCGAGCGCGGATTTCATCATCCGGGGCCTCACCACGCTCGCGCGTCATCGCACCGCGCTCGTCCCGCTACCGCAGCCGTTTGGCGAGCGCTGGTGCCTCGGCTTTCGCGAGGGTGATGCAGGGTGGCTCGGCGGCATCGCCGAAGGCCGGGTCGTTCGCCAATACATCTGCATCACCGAGCAGGCGATTCACGAACGGCTCCTCGTGCTCAACGCCGCGGCCGCGTTGAACAACCTACCGACGGAGCTGATCGGCGCGCGGAGCCCATCCGCTGACGAAACCCCGAGCGACGAACCGGTAGCCCACTGGATCGCCGCAGTTCGGGAGGGTCGGCGGCTGCACGCCCGGACCGTCGAGTGCCGAGGCGACTTCCTCCACGCAGCCCGGAGCACGGTCGTGTTCGCCGACGCATTGCTCCGCCGTAGGCAACCTGCAGGCTGCTTTGACCCCGAGGAGATCTGCACGCTGAGCGGCGTCCAGGCCAAGCTCAACGCCGCTGGCATCACGATCGCCGCGCAGCGGGGTCGGGTCTAGCCGGCGAGCAGCTTGAACCCGTGGTCCCAGGCTCCGCGCCGGCCGCCGATCTTCACCCACACGATGCAGATCGCCTCGAGCTCCCGCGAGCCTTCGATCCCGCCGATGTCGATCGCCTCGGGCCAGCCAAAGTCGGCTACGACGTCGCCGACGGTCCGCTTGGCGTCATCGTCGTTTCCGGCGATCAGCATCGTGGGCCGGCCGTCGCTGAAGCTTGGGTCGACGAAGTAGGGGTTGCCGATCGTGTTGAACGCCTTGACTACCCTGGCGTTGGGCAGCGCGCGCTGGACGCATTCACCGAGCGAGTCCTCGCCGCAGATCGAGAGCTTGGGCGGGAACCCTCCGGAGAAGTCGAGCGGGTTCATAGCGTCGATCACGACCTTGCCTTCGAAGTTCTCGGCGCCGGCGTCGGCGATCGCCTCCTCCGCGGCGCTCCCCAGGACCGCCAGCACGACCAGGTCGCCGTGCGCCGCGGTCTCGGCGAACGTCCCCGCTTTGACGCCAGCTCCGTCGCCCGATAACCACTCGCTCAGCTCGGGCTTTCCCGGCTCTCGCGACCCGATCATCACGTCGTGCCCGCGGCTCGAGAACCCGGCGGCGAGGCGCCGCCCGACCTCACCGCTCCCCAGCACTCCTACCCGGCGCTGCGCCAGTCGGCCGTTCGACATAGTCCGCTCCTCTCGCGTCGAATGTGCTGAATCTACTCGGCGGAGGCCTGGACGAGGCCTCGCCGGTGGGCGAGTGCGGCGGCCTCCACGCGCGTGGATACCCCGAGCTTGGAGAGGATGTTCGATACGTGGACGCTCGCGGTCTTGCGGGAGATGAACAGCTGTTCGGCGATCTGGCTGTTGGACAGGCCGTCGGCAACCAACCGCAGGACCTCGGCCTCACGCGCGGTGAGGCCCAGCCGCTCGAGCTCATCCGGCACAGCGGCCGTGTCCTGCGACGACGAGGTCTCCGCCTCCACGGGCTGCAGGCGGGCCCGGCGCATCAGCGCCTCGATCTCCTCGAGCAGCGGGGCTGCTCCCATCCCACGGGCGAGGTCGAGTGCCTCGGACGCGGCGGCGCCGGCAGCATCGACGTCACCTGACGCGGTCAGCGCCTCTGCATACCGCAGCAGCGCATACGCAAGGGGGAACGGCTCGTTCATCTCCCTGATCGCCGACACGGCGGCGGCCCAGGCGTCGACTTCACCGTCGCGGATTGCCCGTGCGCGCTCGGCTTCGACAAGGGCGCGATGTCCGCGATCGGCGGCGGTCGCGGTTGCCATTCGCTCGGCCTCTTCGCGAAGTTCGGCGACCCGTTGCATCGGGTCGGCCACGGCGAGCTCCCCGGTGTCTCGGGCGGCGATGGCGCGCTCGGCCTCGATCCGGGCGGCTAGCGAGATCACAGGCCACCTGTAGCGCTGCTCGTCACCGGTGTCGTCGCGCGCGAGCGTGCGCGTCACGATTTCGCGGGCGCCGTCCAGGTCCCCTCCCGCTCGAGCCAGCTCGGCTTCGATCAGGTCGAGCGGGAGCGCGAACTGCCCGGCCGAGGAGGTGCGCAGGTGCCGGCGCGCCTCGCGGAGATCGAGCTCGGACTGCTCCCGCTGCCCGTTGGCGGCAAACAGCTCCGCTCGCAGCAGGAAGAGCGTTCCGGCGAAGACGCCGGAGGCCTCGGCGCCTGGGGTGGAGGCGACCAGAGCCTCGTCCCAGCGCCCACAGCGGAACAGGGCCTCGGCCTTGTTGCCGCGCATGAAGGCTCCGGCGGTGCGACCAAGTCCGGCTTGCTCGGCGACCGTCATTCCCTGATCGGCCGCCTGGACGGCCTCGTCGAACCGGCCCAGCATCATCTGAAGATCCGAGAAGCCGATGTAAGCCCGCGTGGCGATCCACCGAAAGCCGGCACTCGTCGCCTCCCGTTCGACGTCTCGAAGCAGCGCGAGTCCGCCCTCCACTTCACCCGCGTAGACCATCGATTGAGCGAGCATCAGTTGGGCCTCGAGCTTCTCCTCCGTTGCGCCGACAGCCTGCGCCGCCTCCAGGGCCCGCTGCGCCAGTTCGTTGGCCCGCTGTATCTGGTCGACGCGCGCCAATGAACGCGCGTAGGTGCCGAACACCTGGGCGCTGACCTGGCTCGGCGAGTCCGGCGGTAGCAGTCCGAGTGCCTCCTCGAGGACCGACAGGCCCTCCTCGTCCCGCCCGAGGTCGATGAGCATTTCCGCCCGGCGAACGAGCAACCTGGCGCGGTGTTCGGGCTCGTCGTCGTAGCCGACCTCCGCGAGCGCCTGCTCGACTAGCGCCAGCGCGCGATCGACTGGGCCGGCCCGCGCGGCCGACGATGCGGCCGCCTCGAGAAGCTGCGCGTGATCGATACCGGCGCGTTGTTCCGCATCGGGCACCTGGAGCCATAGCTCCAGTGCGAGCTCATAATGGCGCTGCGCCGCAGACGGCGCGAACGCGACAGCTGCGGCCCGGCCGGCCCGTACCGAGGCGGGAAGCGCTCGCGGGAGGTCGTGCGCAGCCAGCCAGTGATAAGCAAGCATCGAGCTGGCATCGAGGTCGGAGCCCGCCAGCTCCGCCTTGTCCTCGATCGCCTCGGCATAAGCCTCGTGAAGTTGGGCCCGTTCTCCTGGCAGGAGGTCCTCGTGGATCGCAGCCCTCGCCAGCTCGTGACGGAAGCCGAATCTCCGGCCCGTGGCATCGACCACCAGCAGCTGCCGCTCCACGGCCTCGCGCAATCCGGCGTTCAGCTCGGGCGCGGGCAGCTCCGCGACGATCGACAGCAACCCGTCGGGGACCCAGCGACCGCCGGCCGACACGACCCGTAGAAGGTGCTGTGCGCTCGTCGACAGCAGCTCCGCCCGCGCCAGCAACACATCGCGCAACGACGGCGGCAGGTAGTCGTGATCCACACGCCCGTCCCGGACGGCCCCGAGCAGCTCTTCGACGAACAGCGGGATGCCCTCAGAGCGCTCGGCGACAAACTCAACCAGCTCACCGTCCGGGTGCTCTCCGACGATCGCCTCGATCTGCGCCGCTACATCCTGTGGCGCGAGCCGCTCGAGCTCCAGTCGCTCGGCCAGGCGTTGCTGCTCCCAGTGGGCCGCGATTCGCCGGAACGGATGCGCGCGATGCAGCTCGTCCGAGCGAACCGTGAGAACGAGCAGCAGCCGTCGATCGCTCGAGCGAGCCACCAGCAGGGCGAGCAGGTCGAGCGTCGAGGTGTCCGCCCATTGCACGTCCTCGAACACGAGCATCAGCGGAGCGGTTGTGGCGAGGCGCCCGATCATGCCGAGGATCAGCTCGAGCACCCGGGACGGGCCACTGTCATCGCCTGACGGCGCGCCAGCGCCGACCTCGAGCTCGGGGACCAGCCGTGCGATCTCCTCACGCGCGCTGCCCAGGACGGCGTCGAGATCCTCGGGCGGGAGTTCGGCGGCGAGCGCGCGGATCATGTCCACGACCGGAGCGAAGGGGATGCCGCCGCCGTCGAGCTCCACACACCCGCCGACGAGCGCGCGCGCTCCGGACTGGCGGGTCTGGTCGATCAGGTCGTGTACGAGCCGCGACTTGCCCACGCCGGCCTCGCCGCCGACCAGGACGGTCGCCTGCTCTCCGGCGACCGCCCGCTCGAGCGAGCTGCGCAGCAACCCCAACTCAGCCTGCCGTCCGACCAGGACGGGGCTCACAAGACTCGGCGCCACCCCCGCATGATCCCAGACCCGCCGTCACCCCCTGCTGGAGATGACCGCTCAGTCATCTCCAGCGTCAGAGAACTTACGACCGCTCGATCGGCGTCCCGGGAAGCTTGCCCCACTCGACCCAGGAGCCGTAGTACACGGCCACATCCCGGAAGCCGAGCACGTGCCTGAGCGCGAACCAGACCAGGCTGGCGCGGTTGCCGATCGTGCAGTACGTGACGACCCGCCGGTCAGGCTCGAGCCCGTGGGCATCGCAGATCGCCTTGATCTCACTGGGACGCTTCAGCCGGGCGTCCTCGTCCAGTAGAAGGTCGAACGGGAGGTGCACCGCGCCCGGGATGTGCCCGCTGCGTCCGGTGTTCTCTGTGGCCCCCGACGGCCAGAACCGCTCGCCGTCGAACTCCGCCTGTGATCGCACGTCGAGGATGATCCCGTCGGGCCGGCCAATCAGCTCGGCGACGTGCGCTCGCGAGGCAACGACCGTCTGGTCGTCGCTGGCGACGGGGTAGGCGGCGTCGACGGGCTGCGGGACCTGGCGGGTCCAGCTGAATCCGTCCCGCTCCCATCGTTCGCGCGGCCCGTCCATCAGCAGGACCCGCTCGTGGCCGATGCTCTTCATCAGCCAGAACCCGAGGTAGGCGCCGTAGCCGTACAGCACGATCGTGCTCGACTGCTCGATACCCGAGCGGGAAAGCAGGCGTGCGAGCTGCACGACGAGCTTCTCCGGGGCATCTCACGCGCGGGCGCCGGGTGGTAGCGTCGGGCGTCGTGGCGGTTGGTGACCTTCCCCGCTCGCGCGTGCCCGCGATCGTGAACGGTGTCGGCTACGCGCTTGACCCGATCGGGCACATCCGGTGGTTCGCCGGCCGCTATGGGCCGGTGAGCGCCCCGCGGTTTCCTGGGATGGGGCTGATCGTCAGCATCGCCGACCCGGAACTGGTTCGCCGGGTGTTCACGGGCGATGCCGGCACGTTCCATTCCGGAGAGTCGAGCAAGCCGGTGCTGGAGCCGACCGTCGGCAGCAATTCCCTGCTCACGCTCGACGACGAGCCGCACATGCGCCACCGCAAGCTGCTACTGGCGCCGTTCCACGGACAGAACATCAGCCGCTGGGAGGACACGATTCGCTCGATTGCTGAGCAGGAGATCGCGTCCTGGCCCGTCGGCGAGCCGTTTGCGCTGCACGAGCGCCTGCGAACGATCACGCTCGACGTGATCCTGCGGGCGGTCTTCGGCGTCCGCGAGCAGGCTCGCTTCGAGCAGGCGCGAACGCTGATCAAGGAGTTCGCGAATCGAGCGCATCCGATCAGCCTGTTTCCGGCGATGAGGCGTGACCTGGGCCAACGCAGCCCATGGGTGCGCTTCAAGCGCGCGCGAGCGGAGCTCGACAGCTTTATCTACGCGGAGATCAGGCGGCGGCGCGCGCAGCCCGATCTGGCCGAGCGCGACGACGTCCTGTCGCTGCTGCTGCGCGCCACAGACGAGACCGGAGAGCCGCTCAGCGAGTTGGAGCTACGAGACGAGCTGGTGACGGTTCTCGCCGCCGGTCATGAGACGACGGCGACCGCCGTGGCGTGGGCGTTCGAGCGGCTGCTGCGCACCCCGCGCGTGCTCCACCGGCTGACTCGATCGCTCGAGGAGGGGGACGAGTACCTCGACGCCACGATCAAGGAGACGCTGCGCGCGCGGCCGGTGGTGACCGACGTCGGGCGCAAGCTGACGCGCGAGGTTGAGCTCAACGGCTACCGCCTCCCGGCGGGCACGTTGGTGATGCCCGCGATCGCGGCGATCCACTTCCGCGAGGACCTGTATCCGGAACCCGACGAGTTTCGACCCGAGCGGTTCCTGCACGGCACGCCGGATCCCTACACGTGGATCCCGTTCGGCGGCGGGGTCCGCCGCTGCATCGGAGCATCGTTTGCGCAGTTCGAGATGCGCGTGATCATCAGAACGATCCTCGAACGAACCCGGATGCGGGCGGACGGCCGGCGACCCGAGCGGTCCAAGCTGCGCAACGTCACCGCGGCTCCGGCACATGGTTGCCGTGTGGTGGTGGAGTCGATGAATTCGGCGCCGCCCGCCGGTCATAACGGAAGGCGTGGCCTCGCCATCGGCGATCCGGTTGTCGAGCACACGCCCTCGCGACAAACGGCATAGGAGGCGAACATGGCCGATTATCAGACTGGAACCCGGGAGGAATGGCAGGCCGCCCGCGACGAGCTGGCAAAGCTCGAAGCGGAGCAGGCCGAGCTAACCCGCAAGGTGACCGAGCAGCGACGCCGGCTCCCCTGGGTGGAGGTGGAGAAGGAGTACGTGTTCGACACCGAGGACGGCAAGAAGTCGCTCGCCGATCTGTTCGACGGACGTTCGCAGCTGCTTGCCTACAACATTATGTTCGGCCCCGATTACGAGGTAGGCGCGTGCCCGGGATGCACGAACCTGGGCGACGAGCTCGATGGCACGGTCGTGCATCTCAATCACCGTGACGTGACGATGATCTGCTTCTCGCGCGCGCCAATCGATCGGCTGATCGCCTACAAGAAGCGGATGGGGTGGCAGTTCCCCTATGTGTCGACGTACGGGACGGACTTCCCATTCGACTTCGGCCTCGCGCTCACGCCCGAGCAGGCGAAGCAGATCCCTCAGATCCAGGAGATGGTCGACAACCCTCCCGAATGGCTCGCGGACTGGGGTCGGCAGGTCGGAGCCAAGCTGGAGGACGGGCTACGCGAAGCACCGAGCTACATCGCGTTCGCACGCGACAACGGCCGCGTCTACCACACCTACACGGTCACCGCGCCCGATCCCTTCGTCGCTCCCTACCACTCGTTCCTGCTCGATCGCACGCCGAAGCCCGAGGGCGACGAGCCCCGAGCCTGGCGCAAGGACGAGTACCCGGACTAGTGAACGTCTCCTCGCGGTTTGACGTCGCCGGGTTCGGCGTGATCGTCACGGGCGGGGCCAGCGGCCTGGGGCTCGCCTACGGAGAGGTGCTGGCGGCGCACGGTGCGCGGGTCACGCTGATCGACGTCGACTCGGAGGCGGTCGCGGCGCACGCGTCGCGACTGGTTAGCGAGGGGCTCGAGGTGCGCGCCGCGGTCGCCGACGTGACCGATCGCGCGGCGCTCGACCGCGCGATCGACGAGGCGGCGCAGACGTACGGCAGGCTCGACGTCGCGTTCGCGAATGCAGGTATCGACCCGGGCGTCGGGTTCGTCGGCGCCTGGGCCGGGGGCCAGCGGCCCCGCGTTCCGGAGGGCGCGCTCGAGCGCTACGCCGATGAACGCTGGAATCGTGTGGTCGACATCAATCTGAACGGGATCTTCGCGACCGTCCGGGCCGCGATCCGACACATGCGCCCGCGAAGTTTCGGGCGGATCATCGTCACGACGTCGCTGGCGGCGACCAAGGTCGAGCCCGCGATCGGCTCGGCCTACATGGCGGCCAAGGCCGGCGCACGGCACTTCATGCACTCGATCGCGCTGGAGGTCGCGGCCTACGGCATCACCGCCAACGCGATCGCGCCCGGGTTCTTCGTGACAAACATCGGGGGCGGTCACGCTCACGATCCGGAGGTCCAGGCGGGAATCGCAAAGGACATCCCGATGCACCGTGTCGGCCAACCCGACGACATCAAGGCGCTCGCCCTGTTTCTCGCGTCGCCGGCGTCGGAGTACATCACCGGCCAGGAGATCGTGATCGACGGCGGTTGGGGGCTCGGGGTGGCCGACTAAGCGCCGACATGTGGCGGATTGCCGGGAGCTATCTCGAGGCGTGCAACTGCGAGGCGATCTGCCCGTGCCGGCGGATCGGGGGCACGGGTGGCGGGCGCTCCACATACGGGGAGTGCCTAGGTGCGCTGTCCTGGATGGTGTCGGAGGGGGCCGTCGACGACGTCGACCTCGCCGGGATGCGCGCCGTGCTGGTGAGCCGTTACCACGATGACGAGCCTCGGTCACCGTGGACGTTTGCACTGTTCGTCGACGCTAGCGGCGATGACCGTCAGAGGCGGGCGATGGCCGACATCCTCACCGGGCGCCTCCGCGGCGACCCGGTCAAGCAATTTCCTTGGGTGTTCAAGCCGGCCGACCTGATCGGGGTCGAGGCCGTGGAGATCGAGATCGACCACACCCCGGGCCGAGGGTGGTTTCGGGCCGGAGGCAGCGTCGAAGTGCGTGTGCGCGAGCCTGTTGCGGGGCAGGGCGCGGTGACGTGCGTGATCCCGGGCCATCATCGCCAGGGCCGCGAGCTGATCAGCGAGACGATCGACGTGGATGCCGGCCGGCTGGCGTTTGCGGTCCAGGGCCGCTGCGCGTACGAGTCGACGTTCGACTACTCGTCGGACTGAGAGGTTGAACGCGAAAGCCACGATATATCGCGGTTTCTCATCCCACATCGGCCCTGGGGGCGGCCCGGCGGTTGACGGGCGGGTGTGGCCTCGGGGAGAATCGGACCACTGGATCTGGATTCGCCCTCTAGGAGGCGGTATGTCCTGGAAGCTCGAAGGGTCGTACTTCGAGACGTGCTCGTGCACGGTTGTGTGTCCGTGTACGGCGTCGCTGGCGTTTGGCGCCACGTACGACCGCTGCAAGGTCGTCCTCGTGTTCCACGTCAAGAACGGCGAGATCGAGGGGACCGACGTGAGTGGCCTGACCGTGGCCGCGGTCGCGGATACGCCCAAGGTGATGACCGACGGCAACTGGCGGCTCGGTGTCTTCATCGACGCCGCGGCATCGGATGAGCAGGCGGAGAAGCTGGGCGGGGTGTTCTCGGGGCAGCTCGGCGGCCCGATGGCGGCTCTTACCCCGCTGGTCGGTGAATCCCTCGGCGTCGAGCGGGCGCCGATCGAGGTTCGCGAGGACGGTCTCAAGCACTCGGTGAAGATCGGCGACGCGGTCGATTTCGAGATCGAGGACGTGGTGCCGTTCGGCGTAGAGTCCGGACAGCCGGCCCGGCTCACCGGCATCTTCCACCCGGTTGGCTCGGAGCTCACGATCTCGCACGCCACGCGCTCGAAGATCAGCGCCTTCGGGGTCGAGTACGACGCCAACGCGGGCTTCTCGAACTCCAACTTCTCCTGGGCGGCGTGAGCGCAACCGCGTCGGCCTCACTCGCCGATCGCCGCTCCGAACGGGGGGAGCTGGCGCAGGCGTTTACAGCCGTCCGCGCGCGGCTTGGTTTGGTTCTCCTGCTGCTGCTTCTGGCCGGCGTGGCGTGGTGGTCAACCGCGGACCGCATGGCCGGGATGGACGCCGGGCCGGGAACAGCCCTCGGTGCCCTCGGGTGGTTCCTGGGGGTGTGGGTCGTGATGATGGCGGCGATGATGTTCCCGTCGCTTGCGCCCACGGTGGCGCTCTACACGACGATGACGCGCAGTCGTGGAGCCGACCGCCCGCTTCTATTCGCAGGCGCCTACCTGGTCGTATGGGGCGCGGCGGGGCTCGCCGCCTACGGCTTGTTCGAGCTCGGCCGCAACGTGTTCGGCGACGCTCTGGCGTGGCACTCCGGCGGGCGGTGGTTTGCCGCCGGGGTGATCGCGTTCGCAGCGCTCTACGAGCTGACGCCGATGAAGAACATGTGTCTGGCCAAGTGCCGCAGCCCGGTCGGATTCCTGCTGGGATCGTGGCGCGACGGACGGCGCGGCGCGGTCGAGATGGGGTCCAAGCACGCCGCCTGGTGCCTCGGCTGCTGCTGGGCACTGATGGCGGCCCTATTCGCCCTCGGGGTCATGAGCCTCACGTGGATGGCCGTGGTCGCGGCGCTGATCGCATTCGAGAAGACCGTCCCGTGGCGGCGCGCCGCAACCTGGGGAACCGCCGCGATCCTGCTCGTGCTTGCGGTCGCGGTGGCGGCAGCCCCGCATCAGGTGCCCGGACTCGTCGTGCCCGGCTCACCGACGGCAATGCGTGCAATGGACTCGATGAAGTCGACGAACTCGATGCCTTCGACGGACTCGATGCAGCCGTGAGCGATCAGTCGCCGTCGAGGGCGGCGGCGATCATCAGGGCGGCACGCTCCTGCGCCGCGTAGGTCGCGCGCAGCGCCTCGACGACGTCCTCGGCGTCGGCCGCGATGGGTGGGGGATGGGCCACGAGCAAACTGCGGACCTCTCGGCCGAGCGATTCGCCGCCGACCGCATCGGCAATCACTGCCAGCGAGTCGGCGCGCACCCGTGCCCCTTCGACGAACGAGGCGATCACCGTGTCGCGCGTGAGCGGCGCACCTCCGAAGACGCGGGCGTGAAGTACGGCCGGATTGACCGCGTGCGGGCGGATCAGCGCACGCCGCTCGCTCTCTGACAGTCCGGCCGCGGTCGCGAGGTGATCGATCGCCTGGGTGACGCCCTGGGCATCCACGGGAATCGACTCCGCGAGATCGGGCGGCACGAGCGACATCAGGTTGGCGTGCTGTTCTGCGGCATCCGCCAGCAGCGCCTCGACGCGAGCACGATGGGTGACAGCCACGACGTGCACGGTAGTGGCTATCGATGAGTTCTTCGCGTCGGCCCGGTCCAAGCCTTGTGTCGGAAAATGTCATGTCCAAGGACGGCACGGAGATCGCGTACACGCGCGCCGGCACCGGCGCGCCGCTGATCCTCGTCGACGGAGCGCTGTGCGATCGGGCGATGGGCCCGAACACGAAGCTCGCGTCGCATCTCCGCTCCCGATTCACCGTGTTCACGTATGACCGCCGCGGCCGCGGAGACAGCGGCGACCGGGCGCCGTACGGGGTCGAGCGCGAGATCGAGGACCTGGAGGCCGTGATCGAAGCCGCCGGCGGCAGCGCTTGTGTGTACGGGATTTCCTCGGGCGGCGCGCTCGCGCTCGAGGCGGCGAACCGGCTGTCGTCGATCGAGCGGCTGGCGTTGTACGAGCTTCCGTACGTCGTGGACGACACCCGCCGACCGATCCCCGCCAACTGGGCCGCTCACCTCGCCGAGATGGCCGCAACCGACCAGCGGGCGGACGCCGTCCGCTACTTCATGCGCGACTGCATCGGCGTCCCGCGGCCCGTGGTGGCGCTGATGCGGTTCATGCCGGCCTGGCCAAAGCTCAAGGCGGTAGCGCACACGCTTCCCTACGACGCGCGGATCGTCGGCGATCTGGGCCGGGGTGCGCCGCTGCCGACCGAGCGTTGGACGGGCGTGACAGTGTCGGCGCTCGTCGTGGCGGGAGGCAAGAGCCCGGCCTCGATGCAGAATGCGATGCGCGCGCTCGCCGAGGTCCTGCCAAGCGCGCGGTACCAGACGCTTGCTGGTCAGACGCACGTGGTCAAGCCCGGCCGCCTGGCACCGGTCCTGACCGAG
Organism: Solirubrobacteraceae bacterium; assembly: GCA_035693425.1. Taxonomy (GTDB): domain Bacteria; phylum Actinomycetota; class Thermoleophilia; order Solirubrobacterales; family Solirubrobacteraceae; genus Palsa-465. The sequence goes on along the minus strand of DASSGR010000038.1, from coordinate 10,519 downwards.
TTCTTCACGCGCTGAGGTCCGCCCGGCGCGGCCGGTGCGATTGACATGCAAGTGATCACTTGCCTATCATCCGGACATGGACGACGTGTTCAAGGCGCTCGCGGACCCCACCCGCCGGACGATCCTCGACGAGCTCAGTGAGCGCGACGACCAGACGCTGTTTGAGATCTGCTCGCGGCTCACAACCAAGCACGGACTCGGATCCACGCGCCAGGCGATCTCACAGCACCTCGCGGTACTCGAGGCGGCCGGGCTCGTCCGGACGCGCCGCGACGGCCGCTACAAGCTGCACTCCATCACCCCGGAGCCGCTGCGCCAGATCGCCGATCGCTGGCTCCGGGACGACTAAAGGAAGGCCCCATGAGAATCCACCTCGCCAGCATCTTCGTCGACGACCAAGCCAAGGCCCTGCGGTTCTACACGGAGGTGCTCGGCTTCGAGAAGAAGGACCAGGTTCCTGTCGGCGACTATGACTGGCTCACGCTCGTCTCGCCCGGCGAACCGAACGGCACGCAACTGCTGCTCGAGCCGGACGCGCACCCGGCGGTCAAGCCCTTCAAGGACGCGCTCGTCGATGACGGGATTCCGTTCACCTCATTTGCGGTCGACGACGTCCATGCCGAGTACGCGCGGCTCACCGCTCTTGGGGTCCGCTTCACCCAGCAGCCGACGGACCTGGGGCCCGCGACGACCGCGGTATTCGAGGACACCTGCGGAAACCTGATCTCGATCGTCCACCTGAACTCGTAGGGCGCCGCCGGAGAGGCGCTATCCCTCCAGCGCGGCCTTCACCAGCTCGCGCAACCCGAACTCGCCATCCACCGCGTAGCTCGGCTTCCACAGCGGGTTCTGGTTCAGATACGAGCTGCTGTCGCCGGCGAGGATCCCGACGAACGTCTCGGTGACGATCCGCCCGCCGACCTTGCCAAGCCGCCGCGTCTTGATGGTCTTCGTGCCCTCGGTCGTCTTGAACTTCGTGTTGACCTCCTCGGTCTCGGCCAGCACGTAGGTCCACAGCGGACAGTTGCCCGCGAAGATGGCGCCACCCTGCTCGACCACGTTGCCCTTGATGTCGCCAGGAGTGCCCGTGAACTTGCCGATCTTGATGTCGGAGTCCGCCAGAACGGGCACGCCCATCGCCCGGGCCACCGTCTGCCCGCTCGGTAGCCGCATCCGCCAGCCGCGGAGCAGGTTGCGCTCGGGGAGGCTCGCCGGGTCCGTGGCTACGGCGGGGGGCAGCGTCGACAACGGGTTTACCAGCGACGTATCGATCCGGTACGCGAGCTGCGTGCGCTTGGGATTGCCGGCGTTGGCGGGATCGTCCTCATCGCCGAACGGTCGCGGCTCGAGGTCGAGGAACCGGCCCCAGTCGATCGCCCAGTCGCGTGGGAACTCGTGGAACCCGGTGAGGCCCGGGTCCCCCGGCCGGTCGGCCAGGGGGAAGATCGCGAACGGTCCGACGTCGTCGTTGAGCCGGTAGCCGGGACGCACCATCGAGTGGCCGAACCGGTAAGCCGCCGCCGAGAACTCGAGCGGCATGAACATGTCGTCGTGGAACCGGTAGAAGAGCAGCTGGGGCGGATGCAGATGGATGTTGGAGCTCTGGTGCAGGTGCGGGAGCACATCGTGGAGCAGCTCGTGTGAAACCACGGTTGGCAGGAAGTCGTTAATCAACAACCACTGGTAATGGAAGCGGACCTCCTGCTGTACATCGGTGAAGCTCATACCGGCGTGGTCGGCGGCCACCTTGTTGTGGAAGCGCAGGAACAGCCCCTGGAATTGGGAGACGATGACGTTCTCGTCGTTGCGAGGGTCGCCGATGATCGCGCGCGCGGGAGTCGCAGAGCTACGCGGCAGGTCGTGCGCGTTCAGGGCTTGTCCCAGCGCGTTTCCGGTGAGCACGTCCCCGAGCAGGAACAGCCGCCCGTCGGCGTAGAGGTACGGCTGGTCATCCGGGCCTCGTCCATAGACGCTGTCGAGGTCGAATCGCGGCGTGCGGAAGTCGATCAGCGCATCGGGGTCGTTCTGTCGCTGGAGGCTCGAGGCGGGGTCGAACGTCAGGTCGTGATCGATGAACTGACCGAGATACGTGTACGCAGCGGGGATCCCGCTCTCCTCGCCGTCGGGCCCGTCCTTCGGCGGGTCTTCGTCGGCAACCATCGCCTCGCCGAGCTGGTGCAACGCAGCCTTCGACTGGATGTCGTCGTCTCCGAAGTCGGCCGGCGGCAATGCGCGGAACATGCGTCCGAACCGGCCGTTGAAGAATCGGGAACTGGGTGCCAGGCTGAATCCACGGACGCCGGCGCCGTGCGGTGTTGGATTGGCCACGGTTGTAAACCTCCTACCTCGTGCTCGACGGTGCGCCCTTCATGGCAGGTAGGAGCCAGCCCCGTTCGTCTCTGCGTCACCGTGCTTGCCCACAGCCCGGAACTGCCCCTCGTGTGTCACTTGCGACGCTAATCCAAGGAATGGTGTGGGGTCAAGACCGGGAAGTTAATTCCTTGGGTTACTGACAGTGAGCATTCGAAGAATGATGATGAAAGGTGAACTCTGTGGTGGTTTGCGTAAGGTAGCCTTCGTGGGCGTGATCGAGCACGCCGTGTACTTCCGGCCGGCCGGCCTCGCGGGCGTCGAGGCGCTCCACGCGCGGTTCGTCGAGCACGCCTACATGCCGCACTCGCACCCCACCTGGACGGTGGCTGTCGTGCAGCACGGCGCGGCGCGGTTCGAGGTCGACGCGACGCGACAGCGCGCCGATCGCGGGGAGCTGTTCGTGCTGGAGCCCGAGGCGGTGCACACCGGGATGGCCGCGGTGCCCGAGGGCTGGGCGTACAAGGTTCTGTATCTCGATCCGGCGCTGCTGCACGACTGGGACGAGCGCGATCGCCCGGCTCCCCGAGCGTCGCGCTGGGTGGTGTTCCGCGACCGCGCGCTCAGGGACTCGCTGCTGCGCGCACACGCGGCGATCGGGTCGGGTCGGGTCGGGCTCGAGCTCGATGAAGCAGTGCTTGGTGCGATCGAGGCGCTGCGCCCGCACCTGCGGCCCGGGCCACCTGCCGACCGGGAGGGCTCGGAGCACGCGGCGGTGCGGCGGGCACGCGCGCACCTGATGGAGCATTGGGACCAGCCGGTATCGCTGGCGGCGCTGTCGTCGGTCGCGGGCCTGACTCGGTTCGAGCTGGTGCGCCGGTTTCGCCGGCACACGGGCCTCACGCCGCACGCGTTTCAGACGAACCTGCGAATCGCCCATGCCCGCGACATGCTGAGCGGCGGCGACGCCGCGGGTCGCGTCGCGGCGCAATGCGGATTCGCCGACCAGGCCCATCTGACGCGGACCTTCAAGCGCGCCGTGGGCGTCACGCCGGCTCGCTTCGCCGCCGCCTGAGCCACCGCAATTTCGTTCAAGACAGCGCCAGCGGACGCGTGCATGCTGTGGCGCATGGCGGTATCCGACTTCGACACCAAGGTTGCGGTGGCCGTCCGAGACGATCTCGAGGTGTGGCAGCGCGTGAACGTGACGGCGTTCCTGATCAGCGGGGTTATGGCCGCGACGGGAGCCGAGGCGATCGGCGAGGACTACCTGGACGCCGACGGCAACCGCTATCTGCCGCTGCTTGTGCAGCCCGTGATCGTGCTCGAGGCGGGGGCGGAGAAGCTCAAGACCGTACGCGAGCGCGCGCAACGGCGCGACGTGCCGATCGCGCTGTATACGTGGGAGATGTTCACGACGGGCCACGACGCGGCCAATCGGGCGGCGGTGCGGGCGGTGGCCTCGGAAGACCTCGACATCGTTGGGATCGCGTTGCGGGCGCCGCATCGCGATGCCGACGCCGTGCTGCGCGGGCTGGGCCGTCACCCCTGAGCGACACGCGGAAAACGACCCGTTTCACGGCTCTGCGCGGTCGACTGGGTCTTAACCGTCGCTCACCGGGGGTTAAGACCCAAACCTTGTTGGCAGGCGATCGATTGGGGTGTTTTCCGCGCCGGGGCGGCCGCCCGACGAGGCGGCGGCCGCTCGATGAGGGGCTCGCTCACCTGTCTTCGAGCCAGTCGGCCAGACCGAGCACCGAGAACACCTGATGCACCTGCTCGGTGGCGCTGCGCAGGATCAGCCGGCGGCCGTGGGCCTCCGCCTCGTGCCTGGCCTTGACCAGGACGCTGACGCCGGCGCTGTCGACGAACGTCAGTCCGCTGAGCTCGAGCAGGACGCGCGGGCAGGCCTCGGCCGCCAGCGCGTCCAATTGCTCGGCGAGCTCCGGGGCCGAGATCACGTCCAGCTCCCCGAACAGCGCCAGGACGACGCCGTGGTCGTCATTGCTGCGGGTGATCGAGAGCAGTTCGGACATCATGACTGACCGGGCGATAGACCTTGCTCGCGGGTGCGGTGCTCGGACTCGCTCATCGGGTTACGCCTCCTCCCGTTCACGCGATCAGGATGCCCCGACCACCACACTACATGCGCCGAACCGTTCGCGCATCAGACCCCTGGTAGGCCCGAGGCGACGCGAATAGGCTTGCATCGGTGCGGGTGCCAGGACACTTGGTGCGGGGCTACGACACTAGGAGGCAACGGTGACAACCGAAACCGCCGCTGACGAGAAGCGCGTCGATCTTGTGTTCGAGGGCGGCGGCGTGAAGGGGATCGGCCTCGCGGGCGCGTTCAGCTACCTCGACGAACAGGGGTTCAAGCCCCAGCGGGTCGCCGGCACCTCCGCCGGGGCGATCACGGCCGCGCTCGTCGCCTCCGGATACTCGGGCGAGGAGCTGCGAAGCCTGGTGATGGACGAGATGAAGTTCAAGAGCTTCGAGGACGGCGGCCGCTGGCCGGTTTCCCAGGCGCTCGAGCTCGCCGCGCACAAGGGACTGCACCCCGGCAAGTACTTCGAGAGCTGGATGCGTGAGCGCCTCGAGGAGAAGGGGATCACCAAGTTCGGCCAGCTTCGCGTCGCGAGCGCCGACGGCGACGCCGCCGCCCAGTACCGCCTGCAGGTCATCGCCTCCGACATCACCGAGCAACGGATGCTCGTGCTGCCGCGAGACGCCCAGGAGCATCTCGGCTTGGACCCCGACGAACTGGAAATCGCCGCGGCGGTGCGGATGAGCATGTCGATCCCGATCTTCTTCGACCCGGTCGTCTATCACGACCCCCGCAAGCCGCACGATCAGCGCCTGATCGTCGACGGTGGGCTTCTGTCCAACTTCCCCGTATGGCTGTTCGACACCCCGGACGGTCAGGTTCCGCGGTGGCCCACGTTCGGGTTGCTGCTCGTCGCGCCCAACCAGCAGGCGCCGCTGGTCCCGGGCGACGAACCCGCGCGCACGGACGAGGGCAAGGTCTCGATCCTGGGGTTCCTGCTGGCGATCGGCCACACGATGATGGAGGCACACGACCGGCTGTACGTGGAGCAGGCCAACTACGCGCGCACCATCCCGATAAACACGCTCGGCGTGCAGACCACGCAGTTCAGCATCGACGACGACCCCGAGCTCAAGCGAAAACTGTATGAGTCCGGCCGAAATGCGGCCGCCGAGTTCCTCAAGACCTGGGACTTCGACGCCTACATCAAGACGTTTCGCCAGGGCGATCAGCCGACTCGCCGTGAGCGGGTGGCGGCCGCCATGAAGGCGCACGCGGGATGATCGCCTCGCGTCCGCTGGGCGACTCCGGAGTCGACGTCTCGGTGGTTGGCCTGGGCTGCAACAACTTCGGCCGCCGGATCGACCTCGAGGCCACCCGAGCCGTCGTCGACGCGGCGCTCGACGAGGGGGTCACGTTCCTCGACACGGCAAACACGTACGGCCGCGGGCAGAGCGAAGAATTCCTTGGGCAGGTCTTGGAGGGACGCCGCCACCAGGTCACGCTGGCGACCAAGTTCGGGATGGACATGGGGGACGGCAAGGGGCCGCGAGGGTCGCGGGACTACATCCTGCAGGCGATCGAGGCATCGCTGCGCCGCCTGCGGACCGACACCATCGACATCTACTGGTACCACCGTCCCGACGGGGTGACGCCGATCGCCGAGACGCTGGCGGCCCTCGACGAGCTGGTTCGCGGAGGATCGGTCCGAGCGATCGGCGCGTCGAACTTCAGCGAGCGCCAGGTCGAGGAGGCCGACACCGTGGCGCGCGAGCATGGGTTGACTCGGTTCGCCGCCGTCCAGAACGAGTACAGCCTGCTCGTTCGCGGCGCGGAGCGCGACGTGCTGCCCGCGTGCGAGCGGCTGGGCATCGGATTCGTTCCGTTCTTTCCACTCGCCTCGGGCCTGTTGACCGGCAAGTACCGGCGCGGTGAGGCCGGACCCCCAGGGGCGCGCCTGTCGGACCGCGAGCAGATCGCCTCAGACGCGCAGTTCGAGCTGCTGGACGCATTGCAGGGCTTTGCCGACGCTCGCCGTGTATCGCTGGTCGACGTCGCGATCGGCGCCCTGATCGCACGCCCGGTGATCTCGTCGGTGATCGCAGGTGCGACCAAGCCCGAGCAGGTCCGCGCGAACGCCGCCGCCGCGCGGTGGCAGCCGAGCACCGAGGACCTGGCCGAGCTCGAGGAGTTGCTGGGTCCCCCCTGAGCATCGCCGGCACCTCGCTCGCGTCGGTGACGGTTCAAACTTGCGCGGATGGGCCAGGCGGAGCTACTGATCGCGGGCTTGCTGGTCTCTGTTGCGGGGCTCGGCGCGCTTGCGCGGATGCTGGCGGTGCCGTACCCGATCGTCCTCGTAGTCGGCGGAGCGCTGCTGGGCTTCATCCCGGGAATGCCGGAGATCAGGCTCAACCCGAACATCGTGCTGGTTGTATTCCTGCCGCTGCTGGTGTACGGGGCCGCGTTCTTCGCCAACCTCACCGACATCCGCTCGAATCTCCGCGCCGTAACGCTCAGCTCGGTTGGGCTGGTGCTCGCGACGATGGTCGCGGTCGCGTTCGTGGCGCATGCGGTGGTCGACGGGCTCCCGTGGGCCGCGGCGTTTGCGCTCGGCGCGATCGTCTCGCCGACCGATCCGCTTGCGGGCGCGGCGATCATGCGGCGGCTGGAGCTACCACGCAGGCTGGTCAACGGGATCGAGGGCGAGGGGCTGTTCAACGACGCGACCGCGCTGGTTGCATACAAGGTGGCGGTCGGGGTCGTAGTGGGCGGCACCTTCTCGGCCGTCGACGCCGGATGGCGATTCCTTGCCGGCGCAGCCGGCGGCGTGGCGATCGGCCTGGCCGTGGGGTGGGTCATCGCCGAGTTGCGGGCGCGGACGAGCGACGCCCAGACCAGCGTGGTGATCTCGCTGTTCAGCGGCTATGCGGCGTTCATCCCGGCCAACGCGATCGGGGCATCCGGCGTGCTGGCGGCGGTCACGACCGGTCTGTACATGGGGATCAGAGGGCCGAGCATCATCCCGGCCCGGATCCGGCTGCAGGCCAACTTCGTCTGGGAGATGCTCGACTTCGTCCTCAACGCGAGCCTGTTCGTTCTCGTGGGACTGCAGCTGCGCGGCGTCGTCGACCGGCTGGGGACGGTCCCGGCGGGGAAGCTCGTCGGCTACGCGATCGCCGTCAGCGCGGCGGCGATTCTGATCCGGCTCGTGTGGTTCTTCACAGTGCCGTATCTGATCCGGCTCCTCGATCGGCGACCGAGCCAGGTTGCGCGCCGCGCGGGGGCGCGATCGAGGCTCGTGCTGGCGTGGGCCGGCACGCGCGGCGCGGTGTCGCTGGCGGCCGCGCTGGCATTGCCCCTGACGACCGACGCGGGGGAATCGTTCCCGGACCGCGACCTGATCATCTTCTTGACCTACGCCGTGATCTTCGCGACGCTGGTGATCCAGGGCCTGTCGCTGCCGTGGTTAATCCGAACGCTGGGCATCACGCGCGAGGGCGACGAGGAGAACGAGGAGATCCGTGCCCGCCTGATCACGACCAAGGCGGCGCTCGCCGAGCTCGACGAGCTCGAGCGCGAGGAGTGGACGCGGGACGACACGATCGAGCGGTTGCGCGCTGGCTACCAGTACAGAAAGCGCCGGTTCGCAGCCCAGGCGGGCAAGATCGAGGACGACGGCTACGAGGACCGCTCGCTGGCTTACCAGCAGGTGGTGGTGCTCGTGCTGGCCGCTCAGCGCGAGGCGCTCGTGCGGATGCGAAACAGCGGCGAGATCTCCAACGAGACCATGAACCACGTGATCCGCGACCTCGACCTGGAGGAGTCGCGCCTTGAGATCTAGGCCTTAGCATCACCCCACCGTCATGGCAACGTCCCAGCATCAAGTTCCGGGCAGCCGCCCCTCACCGGCCTCACTGTCGCGGATCGGTCTCGTAGTCCATCCCACGAGGCCGGTCGACGGGGCGCTGGTCGAGCTGCGCGAGTGGGCTCAGCGAAGCGGCGTCGACGTGGTCCAGGTGCGCGCCTTCTGCCGCCAGAAGCAGGTGGCCGAGCAGGGCGAGCCCGCCGACTGCGGCCTGATCGTCGCGATCGGCGGCGATGGAACGACGCTGGCGGCGATCCACGCCGGCATCCAAGCCGGCCGTCCCGTTCTGGGCGTGGCCTGCGGGAGCCTTGGCGTGCTGACGAGCGTCTCCCCAAGCGACATGCAGCGTGCGTTGGAGCGTTTCACCGCCGGCGACTGGACGCCGCGATCGCTGCCGGCCCTCGACGGCGTCCGTGAGCACGGCGAACCGGTGCTGGCGGTCAACGACATCGTTGTCGTGCGCGCCGGCGAGGGTCAGATCCGCGTGCGAGTGCTGGTCGACGGAACGCTGTACGCGAGGGTGGCCGGAGACGGCTGCGTGATCAGCACGCCGCTTGGCTCGAGCGCGTATGGCTTGTCGGCGGGCGGCCCGCTGCTCGCGGCCGGGACCAACGCCTTCGCATTCACGCCGCTGTACGCGCACGGCGGCGTGTGCCCGCCACTGGTCGTCTCGGGGCAATCGGAGCTGCAGATCGTCACCACTCCGGGGTACGGCGGGGCGAGGCTCGAGGTCGACGGGCAGCCGATCGATCCGCAGGTTGGAGAGCTCAGCGTGACGCTGCGCTCGGCGGTGGCGACCGTGGTCGGATTCGACGATTCCGAGCAATTCCTCACCGGGCTGCGGCGGCGCAAGATCATCGCCGACAGCCCGAGGTTCCTCGCTGAGGACGCCAGGGGCTGGGGCTAGCCGGACACGCGGTCCAGGATCGTCAGCAGCAAGGCGTTGGCGAGCCGGTCGCGTTCGACGATCCCCTTGATACGACCGTCGTCGGCGACCAGAAGCGCATCGGCCCGGGCGTCGTCGATCTTCCGCAAAGCGTCGGCGACGCTCGAGTCAGACGGGACAGTCGTCGGAATCATGCCCTGAAAGTCGCGGACGGCGGCGACGTTCTCGTCCTCGATGTCCTTCAGCAGCATTGCGGCGTCGACCACCTGGGCTTCGATCACGTGTCGGAACGCGCTCTCGTCCATGTAGGAGATCAGCGATCCGTCCTTCTTGAGCACCGCGACGAAGCGAAAGCGGGGGAACTGCGTCAAGCCCCTGGCGTAGTCAGCGGCGGCCTCGGCGTTGATCGGTCCGGAGCCGACTGTCAGCGTGAGTACGACCGGGTCGGCCGAGGTGATGTTCCGCACGCGGGCGTAGAAGCTCTCGACACGGCCGCGCTCCACGGCCCGGACCTGCTCATACGCCAGGGCGCCGCCTTCCTGCTCGTGACCGGCCATCGGGATTTGCTGATTTGCGACCTTCGCCAGCTGCACCTCGAGGCCGCCGGGGCCCTTGAGGTCGGTGACCCGATTCGACAGCAGCAGGTAAAACAGCGCCGGGAGGATCAGCAGCGCGGCCAGCACGGTGCCGTCCTTTACGTCGGCGACCTTCGCCACCGCCAGGATCGCCAGAAAGCCGAGCGCCAGGAACACCAGCACGCCTCCAAGCGCAGTCAGTTCCGCTTTCCAGCGCCGGGCCTGCTCCTGGTCCGAGCCCGTCGCCTGATTGCCGGGCTTCGGCGCAGCTGTGCCGTCTGCCACCTGGTGCTCCCCTCTTGTAGGGAGCACGATATAGCGGCAGCTGGCTCAGATGTGAACGCCGCCTTGCGAGGGGGCGTGGCGAGAAACGGACAATATGCGCCCGCCTCTCGCCACGAGTGCGCTCAGCTCTGCGGCTGGACGATCAGCAGCGAGTTGCCTTCGGTGTCACGGAACCAGAACATCGGCGGCACCGGGTCGCCCATGCGCGAGACCTCGGCGTCGACGTCGACGCCCTTCGCCTTCAGGCCGGCGTGGCTGGCGTCGATGTCATCCGTGGTCAGGATGATCCCGGTCTCCTTGGAGCCGGCGTCGCTGCCCGGGGGCGGAGGTGCCAGCGCAATCCCGGTGGTGCCACTCGGCGGGTACACCTCGACCCACCGGTACTGTCCGCCGAACGGAACGTCGGTCCGCTTCTCGAAGCCCAGCGACTCGTAGAACTCGATCTGCTTGTCGACGTCGTTGCTGGGGACGGCCACGAGGCTGATCTCGCCCAGCCGGCTAGCGGTTGTGCTCACTTCTTCTCCTTTAGGGGCGGGGGAATGTCAGCCGTT
>DASSGR010000037.1:0-27639 GCA_035693425.1 Solirubrobacteraceae bacterium | reverse complement strand
GGTCTACAACCCGGTGCCGGCATCAAAGGTCCCGAGGCTGCTGCGCGACGCCACGATCGCGATCGAGGACCGTCGCTTTTATCAGCACGGCGCGCTCGACTACCAGGGCATCCTCCGCGCCGGGGTCAAGGATCTGTTCAGCGGCCGCGACTCGCTGCAGGGCGCATCGACGCTGACGATGCAGCTCGTCGACAACAAGTACATGCCGGCGAAGATCGCCGCTCACCACAACCTCAAGTACAAGATCATCCAGGCCAAGCTCGCCGAGCAGCTGGAGAACAAGAAGACCAAGTCCTGGATCCTCGACAACTACCTCTCAGACGTCCCCTACGGAACGGTCGGGGGGCAGACCGCGATCGGCGTCGGGGCCGCGGCGCAGGTGTTCTTCGGAAAGGCCGTGTGGAAGCTCAGCCTGCCCGAGCTCGCGATGATCGCCGGCCTGCCGCAGGCGCCCTCGCAGTACAACCCGTTCCTGCATCCCAGGCTCGCCCGTCAGCGGCGCGCAGACGTGCTCCGTGCGATGTCCGCGTCGGACTACATCACCCCGGCGCAGGCAGCGTCGGCCATGCGCAAGCCGCTGGGCGTCCACGCGACCACCCGTTACACGGCCAGGCGCCAGCCGTACCTGTTCGACTACGTGTTGCACCAGCTAAACCAACGATTCGGTGCCGCGACGGTGGCGAACGGTGGCCTCAAGGTCTACACGACGATCGACCCCAAGCGGCAGGTGCAGGCCACGCAGGCACTCCTCGCCCACGAGGGCGGGCCCGGCCAGCCGGCGGCGGCGCTGGTTTCGATCGACCCGTCAAACGGCCATATCGTGGCGATGGCGACCACCTCGAAGTACGGCACGGAGCAGGGCGAGACGACGTTCGACTACGCCTGGCAGGGCCACCGGCAGACCGGATCGGCGTTCAAGGTGTTCTCGCTGATGACGCTGATCCACGATTACGACGGCGACCCGAACCGGACGTACTACACGTCCAAGCTGCTCCCGGCGGGATGGCTGCCGGGCTATCCGACGTACTCGGTGCACACCGCCGAGCTCAGCTACCAGGGCACGATCAGCATCACCAGGGCGACGACAGACTCCGACAACACCGTGTTCGCGCAGCTCGCCCAGGACCTCACCTTGCCGAAGGTCAGCGCGACCGCCCACGCGATGGGGATCACGTCGCCGCTCACGAACTATCCGTCCGAGGCGCTGGGCGCGGTCTCGGTGTCGCCGCTGGAGATGGCCGACGCCTACGCCACGATCGCCAGCGGCGGCATCCACCATCCACCCAGCGCGATCACCAAGGTGGTGTTTCCCGACGGCAGCGTCGTGAACATGGGGTCCTCTCCCGGAAATCGGGTCTTCAGCGAGGGCGAGTCCTACGCCGCCACACAGGTGCTGAAGACCGTGATCCAGAGCGGCACCGGCACCGCCGCCAACTACGGCTGCCCGGCCGCCGGCAAGACCGGCACGACCAGCAGCTTCACCGACGCCTACTTCGACGGCTACTCCCCGAAGCTCGCCACCGCCGTGTGGGTCGGGTATCCGAACGCGACCGAGTCGATGGCCAATGGCTTCGGCGGCACCCTGGCGGCGCCGATCTGGCATGACTTCATGTCTGTCGCCAGCGACGGCTATTGCGGCGACTTCGCGGTTCCCGCCGTCCTGTGGCACGGGACGCAGTTCGTCGGGAGCTTCTCGGCCAGGGCGCCGAGTCCCCCGAGCACCTCCGGATCAAGCAGCGGCAAGACAGGCCCCGGCTCGGGCGGCGCCGGCATCAGCCCGACCGGCAACCCTCAGAACAACCCGACGCTGTTCGCCCAGCCGCCTCAGCCGCCGGCAGGCAACGGAGGCGGCAACGGAAACGGCGGCGGGGGTGGACACGGCCATGGTGGTGGTGGTAAGACCGGAGGGGCAGGACCGGGCAAGCACTGAGGACTGGTAGCCTCGTCGTCCAGATGCCCAAGGAAGAGAAAGTCGAGCTGGAAGGCGAGGTCGTCGAGGCCCTGCCCAACGCGATGTTTCGCGTGAAGCTCGACAACATGGATCGTGTCGTGCTCGGCCATGTAGCCGGCAAGATGCGGCGGTTTCGAATTCGGATCCTCCCCGGCGACCGGGTCCGGGTCGAGCTCTCGCCGTACGACCTCGACCGCGCTCGGATCGTCTACCGGCACCGCTGATCGATCGGCGGCGCCGATGCGCGAGCTCGAGCTGATCGATGCGCTCGAGAAGGTGTTCGCGTGCGACAGCCCGGCTGTGGTGCGGTGGTTGGGCGATGACGCCGCGGTGGTTCGGGCGCGCGGTTATGCCGTTACCTCCGTGGACACCGCCGTCGACGGCGTCCACTTTCGCACCGGCCAGCTGTCACCCCGGGAGATCGGCCACCGCGCGCTGGCGACCGCGCTGTCGGACATCGCCGCGATGGGTGCCGCTCCCGGTGAGGCGTACCTCGCGCTCGGGGTGCCGAGTGGGTTCTCGCGGGCCGCGGTCCTGGAGCTGGCGACCGGCGCGCAGGCGCTGGCCGCCGACTGCGCCGTCACGGTGGCCGGCGGCGACGTGACACAGGCCCCCGCGCTCACCGTTTCGTTCACGGTCGTCGGCTGGGCCCAGGATCCGGGCGAGCTCGTCGGGCGCGACGGCGCCCGCCCCGGAGACCGCGTCGCAGTGACGGGCAATCTCGGAGGGGCGGGCGCCGGTCTCGCTGTCATCGAGGGCAAGGCTCCAGACCGGCTGCCCAAGCATGTTGCGGCAGGACTTCGCGAGCGCTATGCCACGCCGCGGCCCCGCCTTGCGGACGGGCGCGCGCTCGGTGAGCTGGGCGCCACCGCAATGATCGACCTGTCCGACGGCCTGGCCACCGACGCCGCCCACCTGGCCCGTCGCAGCGGGGTCAGGATCGAGCTCTCGCTCGCGTCCCTGCCCCTCTGTAACGGAGTGGCGGATGTCGCCGGCGCGCTTGGAGTCGATCCGCGTGCGTTTGCAGCGACTGCGGGTGACGACTACGAGCTGTGCGCGTGCCTGCCGGCGGCCAACGTATGGACGAAGCCTTCGATCACCCCGTCGAACCACGACCTGCGCGGCGTCGACCTGACCTTCATCGGCTCGGTCGTCGACGGTCCGGCGGGCGTCGTGTTCACCGACGGTGCCGACGCGCTCGTCGGGTACGAGCACGCGTTCTGACCGTTGCCACGGCGGCGCTCGGGCCGGTCGTTACGACGCACGATCCCGGTGTGTCCGGTGCCTGCGTCGCGCAGACGTCGGACGATCGCGTCCGCGACAGCCGTTGGGTCGACCAGGTATTCCCCTGCTTCGATCTGCTGTTTGATTTCTCCCATCTTGTCCTCGCGATCCTTGTTCATGAGGCACTCCTAGGATCGGCCCCGGGGCGGGGGCGCTGCATCGGGTCTGGACCCCAATCGACGGTTGTCGGGTTTGTGTCCAGACAGTGTCCAGATCGGTTTGAAAGCTGCGAAATACGGTACGGCAAGCGGTCGCTCACGCGGTCGCACGCGCGGCTCCCATCGGCTCCACTGCAGACAGCTTGGCAAACACGATGATCCGTTGCGCGGCGCTGTAAAGCGGGTTGCAGGCCGACAGCACCAGCCGGTCGTAGCCCACGTTCTTGGTGACCCACAGCGCGGTCGGCAACACGATGCGGTGGTACTGGACCACGTACGTGAAGCGTGCGTAGGGCATCGTCACGACGATGCGGTCGCCCGGCTTGAGCTCGTCGATGTGGCGGAACGGCGCCAGGTAGGTCGTGCGGTGCCCGGCGATCGCCACGGTCTGCCCGAGCCCCGGCAGCGCAGTTCCCGGGTAGTGCCCCGGGCCTTTCTCCAGACTCGATGCATCGGTGCCCTGCACGACGTCGTAGCTGGCATCGATCTTCGGGATCGTGATGCGGCCGACCGCGTCGCCGGTGGACACCTGGCGCGCCTCGCGGCGGGCCAGGTACGAGATCCGGGCGTCCTGGCTCTTGACGGCGACCAGCGCGTGCATGTCGATCGGCGACAGCGGCGTCGTCTCGAGGCTGAGGAAGCGCTTGTCGATCTCGCCGCGCTGGATCGTTCCGATCACCGCGGTGACCGGCTCCTGCCACAGCAGCGTCACGCCAGCATCAAGCATCAGCAGCAGGCCGGAGATGATCAGCACCGAGGAGATGTCACGGATCAGGCGTCTCATGTGTTCGAGTCCGCTTCAGCGGCGCAGTGCCGACTTCGTGCCCCCCAGCGAGCCCGGTCCCGCGTAGGTGACCGGCCCGCGGATCGTCACAGGTCGCTCCTGCGGCTCGGCCTGCCTGACCGAACGCGCAGCGATCAGCACGAGGCTCAGCGCGCAACCCGCGACGACGCTCCATTCGATGACGGTCAGCACGCTCAGGTGGCCGCCCGCGACGAGCAGCGCGCCGCTCCACGCCAGCCCCAACGGGTCGACGCCCAGCGAGCGCGCGTAGTAGACGATCACGAGCGCGGGCGCGGCCAGGCCCCCCGCCAGCAACGCCAGCGCTACGCCGCGACGCATGCGCAGGTCGGGCGCCACGACCCACATCCAGAGGTGCAGCGCCGGGATCAGCAGCGCGGCCGCAAACGGGTTCGAGAACCAGATCGCCAGCGAAGCTGCGCACAGCACCAGCAGCAGTCCCGATGCCGCTCCCGGAACCGCTGTGTCGGGCACCAGACCCGAGGTTCCGGCGTGGAAGGCGCGGATCACCAGCGGCCGCAGGAACGCGAAGCCGATCGCGATCAGGCAGGCGGCGAGCGCGAGCACGACGATCCCGGCCGTGTGCGGCGGCACGGCATCGGAGCTGACCGGTCCCGGCGGCCGGGCGTCGAACACGCCGAGCAGCTTGGCGCCGAGCACGGGGATCAGCGCCAGCGCGAACGGCAGCGCGGAGGCGAGGACCCACGTCACCCACCGGAGGATGGGGTGTCCGCGGCGCCGGGCCCGCGCCATGCCGTCGATCGTCGCGGCCAGCACGGGGACCATCAGCGCGAGCACGAACAGCCGGATCGCCCAGGCGGGCACGACCTTGCCGGAGAACAACAGGTACGCCGAAGGGGCCGGAACCGCGGGTCCGGCGTCGAGCGCGTTGATCGTCTCAAGCGCTGAGCGGCCCATCCCGGCGATCCGCTCGGGGCTCGTGGCTTCGTGGGCCGCGGGCGCCCGGTCCCCGGAAACCGAGATCAGCACGGCGGGTTCGCCCTCTGCTCCGAACGGTCCCTGCTCGGTGGCCGTGAACGGAAACGCCAGATGCGCGAACTGGCCCCCGATGCTGGGCGACACCGTCCCCAGCTGAGCCTGCTGCGAGAGCGCTGCGGAGGCGGTGTTGCGCAGCATCGGCGGCGCGACGACCTGGGCGTTTGCCCAAGGCACGACAACCGGCTGGCGCAGGCCGGTGCCCGCCATGTTCCCGAGCACGACTACTGCGTCGACCGGCTGCTGCAGCGGCAGCGACTTCGCCAGCGCGACCGCGCCGGCGGCGCCGGTCGAGCCGCTGGTCGAGGCGAGCACGATCGAGCGGCGATGGGTCTCGCCCGACAGCGTGCGGGCGAGCTCCTCGAGCACCGCGGTCCCCGACGCTTCCGCGACGGCGGGCGAGCCGAGCGCGTCGCGATGGGCGACGACGACGATCGCACCGCTCGTTAGGCCAGGGCGCACGCCGACGACGTTGACGAGCGTCTGGCGCCCGTCGGCCGTCTGCGCTTCGGTGTCGCTCCTTGACACCGAAAATCCGTCCGATGAGAGCACCGTGCCGACCTGCGCCGCGATCGCAGCGTCAGCCGCCGAGCCGGGACGGCGGTTTGGGAACTGCTTGGCAATGCGGTTCATCGCGGCGTACGCGTGCCCGCTGTTGAACGCCTCCGGCGCGAGTGTCGTGGTCAGCGGCCCCTGTTGATCGCCCAGCGAGAACGCGAGCACGATCACTGCCAGCGCGACCGCGACCAGCCCGGTGCGGTAGATGCGCGGATCCAGCATCGGCCTCAGAGAGTAGCCGCAGGGGTGGGCGGTTCTCGGTTCTACGGGCGCGTAGCAACTACTCTTAACACGAGAGGACGGAGACCTTTTGCCCGATCATTCAGCGCGCATCCTGCTCGTGGACGATGAGCAGTCGATCCAGACGCTGCTCTCGTATCCCCTGCGGAAGGAGGGCTACGACGTGGTTCAGGCGACCGACGGGCGTCAGGCGCTGGACCGGTTCGACGAGCAGGTCTTCGACCTCGTCGTGCTCGACCTGATGCTCCCCAAGGTCGACGGGCTCGAGGTGTGCCGCCGCTTGCGATCGCGCAGCTCGGTCCCGATCATCATGCTGACCGCGAAGTCCGAGGAGATCGACAAGGTCGTCGGGCTCGAGCTCGGGGCCGACGACTACATCACCAAGCCGTTCTCGCTGCGGGAGTTCTCCAGCCGGATCAAGGCGGCCCTACGCCGGGCGGAGATGAGCCGGCCCGCCGAGACCGCGCCCGACGAGGCGCCCCTGGAGGTGCGGGCGCTGCGGATCGACTTCCCCAAGCGGACCGTCCGGGTGCGCGGCAGCGAGGCCCCGCTGACGTTCGTCGAGTTCGAGATCCTGTCGGCGCTGGCGCGCGCGCCCGGCAGGGTGTTCACGCGCGACATGCTGCTGTCGCGGATCTGGGGAGACTCCGCGTATCGCGACCCGCGCACGATCGACGTCCACATCCGCCACCTGCGCGAGAAGCTCGAGCAAGACCCCAAGGATCCTGAGTACCTGTTCACGGTCCGCGGGGTCGGCTACAGATTCCGCGACGGCGACGAACCGTAGCGCCGCGGCGCAGGAGACCACTTGATCCGGCTGTCGCTCCGTAACCGCTTGGCGTCGGTGTTCTTCGCGATCACGCTGATCGCGATCGCCGCTCTGTATCTGTACGTCGCGCCCGGACTCCAGACCCGGCTGATCAACCAGAAACGGTCCGAGCTCGCGGCGGGCGCGCGGCGCTATTCCGGTCCGATCACCGACACGATCGGCTCGAGCGCGCCGCTGTCGGTGGTCCGCGATCGCGTCGACGCCGCGGCCCTCGCTTCCCGGGACCGCGTCACGCTGTTCCTGGTTTCCCAGGCACCCGACGGCCCGCAGCTCTCGCCCGAGGCCGACTCGAGCAAGCTCTCGGCGACCACCCCACTGTCGTTCCGCGTCGCGCGCAAGGCGGCGATGACCGGCACGCCCCAGACGGGCGTCGAGCGCACGCGCGACGGGACCGTCGCGGAGGCCGCGTACCCCGTCCACTACCAGGGCCGGGTGGGCGCGGTGATCGTGTACTCCGACCCGGTGTCGGACATCGTGCACAGCGTCGAGATCGTGCGGCACGAGATTCTCGTCGCGGGTGGGATTGCGCTGTTGCTGTCCGTGATCGGCGGCTACCTCGTGACGCGGGCGCTGGGCAAGCGCGTCAAGCGGCTGGAGCTCGCCGCCGAGAAGGTTGCGGCGGGCGACTTCGACCATCCGATCGCGGTCGACTCGAGCGACGAGCTGGGGCAGCTGGCGATCGCCTTCAACCAGATGCAGCGCCAACTCAAGCAGCTCGAGGAGGCGCGAAAGAAGTTCATCGCCACCGCTTCGCACGAGCTGCGAACCCCGATCTTCTCGCTGGGCGGATTCGTCGAGCTGCTCGAGGACGAGGACCTCGATCCCGAGACACGCACGCGCTTCTTGGATCAGGTCAAGGAGCAGGTCGAGCGCCTGCGCAAGCTGTCGGTCGATCTGCTGGACCTCTCGCGGCTGGAGTCGGGTTCGCTCGAGCTGCGGCCCGAGCAGGTCGACCTCGGCGAGCTGACCAGATCGGTGTCGGGTGAATTCGAGCCCACGCTCGCCCAGCACGACTCCCACCTTGAGCTGCGGCTCCCCTCGCGCTCGATCGACGCCGTCTGCGATCCGGTCCGAGTCGCCCAGATCATGCGCATCCTGATCGACAACGCGCTCACCCACACTTCTGCCGGGACCCGGATCATGGTCACGGCCGGCAAGGACAACGGCAGCGTGCGGCTGGTCGTGCGCGACGACGGTGAGGGCATCGACCCGCAGTCGATCTCCAGGATCTTCGAGCCGTTCTACACCGCCGACGACGCCCAGGGCTCGGGCCTGGGGCTGGCGATCGCATCCGAGCTCGCCGAGCGCATGTCGGGGCGCCTGACGGTCGTCTCCGCGCCGGGCGACACCGCGTTCACGCTCGAGCTCCCCAACGAGCAGGAGCCCGGCGGCGGCGCTAGCCCTCGCCCTCCCAGTAGCCCACCTGTCCATCAGCGCGCTTGAGCATCAGCTTGTCGTCGGGATTGCCTGTCCAGACGCCGATCTTGTCGCTGTCGGGATAGACGGCGACGGCCGGCTCACGGCCGCTGGAGAACATGAGGACGCGGGCGGTCTGCTGCTGCGCGTTGGAGACTTTGTGGGCGCCGTCGGGGCCGGGCGCGAAGCACATCAGGCCGCCTTTCTGGAGTGGTGTCTCACCGTCGGGAACCCGGACCACGACGTCGCCCTCGAGAACGAGCAGCCATTCCTCGACGTACTCGTAGTGGTAGGGACAGAGGCTTTGCCCGGGCGGGATGTCGAACACCTTGACGGCGAGCTCGTCGCCACCCGCCCGCTTTCCCACGTTTGACACCGCGGACTTGTAGCCGGCAGGGTCGTCCTCGTCGTACTCCATCTCGGCGCTGAAGATATTCACGCTGGTCATGCTGGCGATGTTCGCATCTCGCGCGTGCAGAATGCCGTGGCATGAGTCGTGCGACCGATCCCGCCGTCGCCGGTCCCGAGCTGGTGCTCGAGTTGGCCCGGCGGCTGCGCGAGGTCGTGCTGCCCGAGCTCGGCTCTCACGCCGGGCGCGCGGAGGCGGGCGGGGGTGCGGGCGGCGATGTCACGTTCGCCGTCGACGAGCTGGCGGAGTCGACGCTCGAGGAATTCCTCGCGGAGCGAGCGCCCCGGGTGGCGTTCTACTCCGAAGACCGCGGGCTAGTCGCCCCCGACGACGCGGTCGACGTGCTGGTAGTCGACCCGATCGACGGGACGCGACCGGCGATGGCGGGGCTTGAGTCGGCGTGCGTCGCGGTGGCGCTCGCGCCGATCGGCGACGGGACGCCGACGATGGCCGATCTGCGCGCGGGCTGCGTCGTCGAGATCAAGTCAGGCGACTGGTTTCTGGGGGTGAAGGGATCGGGCGTGCGATCCACGCGAGCCGTGTCGCTCAGCAGGGAAGCCGACATCGGACGGATGTTCTGGGGCTACGGCTTTCGCGGGCGCCCGGCGCGGGCTTCGGTCGAGGTCCTGGCCGAGCTGATCGACGCATCGTCGGTGGGAGGCGGCACGTTCGAGCTTGGCTCGCAGTGCTTCGTGATGACCCGCCTGATAACCGGCCAGCTCGACGCCGTGATCGAGGTCGGCTCTCGACTTGTCGACGACGTGCCCGGGATGAGGGCGGAGTTCGAGCGCATCGGGCGGGGCCAGGTGCTTAACAATTCCCCCTATGACCTCGCCGCGCCGTGGCTGTGCCTGCGCGAGGCGGGCGGGGTGGTGACCGATGGGTGGGGCGAGCCGCTTGACCGCCATCGGCTGCTGGGATCCGGGCACGAGTTTCAGATGTCGTCGATCTCGGCCGCCAACGCGCAGTTGCACGCGCGCCTGGTGCAAGCGGTCGATGACGGGGTCGCGCGGCTCAAGGCGATGTACACGTAGTGTCGCGGCGAGGGGCTTCGCGGCCCGGGGGCGCGGACCGCTATCGTGCGAGCGCGCCGGCAGTCCACCGGCACCCGCCGGCAACTCGACCGGCTCCCGATGCTCCAGCCCGTACTCCTAGCCCGCAAGCAGCTATCCGACTACGCCAGCATCGTTGGCCGGCCCCTGGTCGATGAGATCCTCGCACGCGCGGAGCAGCTTCGCGGCAAGCGGGTCCTGCACGTCTCGGCGACCGCGTTCGGCGGCGGCGTGTCGGAGATCCTCTACACGCTCGTCCCGCTGATGGTCGACGTCGGGATCGCATGCGAGTGGCATGTGATCTACGGCCGCGAGGAGTTCTTCAACGCGACCAAGGTCATGCACAACGCGCTTCAGGGCTCGGAGCAGGACCTGACCGAGGAGCAGTGGGCGACCTGGCTCGAGTACAACGAGATCAACGCTCGCGACCTGTCCGAAGGCTGGGACGTCGTGATCGTCCACGACCCGCAGCCCGCTGCGCTCGCATCACTAGTCGGCGACAAGTCGCGCCACTGGGTGTGGCGCTGTCACATCGACCTGTCGACGCCCAACGAGTCGACGTTGAACCGCCTGATGCCCCACCTCGAGCCGTATCCCGCGGCCGTGTTCCACATGCCGCAGTACGTGCCCGAGGGGATGAACGGCCGGGCCCACATCGTCCCGCCCGCGATCGATCCACTGGCTCCCAAGAACATGGCGTTCTCGCCCGAGGACGCGGTCTACATCTGCGATCAGTTCGGAATCGACGTCGATCGGCCGCTGCTGTGCCAGGTGTCCCGATTTGACCCGTGGAAGGACCCGCTGGGCGTGATCGACGCCTACCGGATCGTTAAAGACCAGATGCCCGACATCCAGCTCGCGCTCGTGGGGTCGATGGCCACCGACGATCCTGAGGGCTGGGACTTCTTCAACGCGACCATCTCCCACGCCGACGGGGACCCCGACATCCACATCCTCAACAACCTCAACAACGTCGGCGCGATCGAGGTCAACGCATTCCAGTCCCACTGCGACGTCGTGATCCAGAAGTCCACCCGCGAAGGGTTCGGACTGACGGTGACCGAGGCGATCTGGAAGGCCCGCCCGTTCATCGGCGGGGACGTAGGCGGGATCCCGCTGCAGGTCTCCGACGGCGAGACCGGGTTTCTGGTCTCGAGCGTCGAGGAGTGTGCCGGGCGGGCGCTCGAGATCCTGCGTGATCCAGGCCTCGGCAAGAGATTGGGGCGCGCCGGCAAGGAATCGGTACGGCGCCGGTTCCTGATGCCGCGACTTTTACGCGATTGGCTCGCGCTTTTTGAGACATTAGGGGCCTGATGGCGGAACCCTCGCTGGTTCTCGTATCGAACAGAGGCCCGGTCACCTTCGGTCCGGACGGGGAGATCAGGCGCGGTACCGGGGGACTGGTCACTGCGCTGATCGGGCTGGCCACGCACCGCGAGGTCACCTGGGTGGCCTCGGCGATGAGCGACGAGGACGTCGCGGTGTCCGAGCGCAACAACGGCCGGCCGTTCGTCGTGCACACCCCCGAAGGCGCCGACTACCGCGTGAAGCTGGTCACCTCAGACGCCGACGCCTACGACCGCTTCTACAACATCATGGCCAACCCGATGCTGTGGTTCATCCAGCATTACCTGTGGGACCAGTCCAACGCGCCCGACATCCGGCGCAACGAGACCGAGGCGTTCGAGTTCGGCTACAACGCGGTCAACGAGGACCTGGCGCGGGCCGTGGTCGAGGAGATTGAGGGGATCGAGAAGCCCGTGGTGATGGTCCACGACTACCACCTCTACACGCTGCCGGGGTTGTTGCGCCGGGCGCGCCCCGACGTCTTTCTGCACCACTTCGTCCACATCCCGTGGAGTCAGTCGGACTCCTGGCGGGTGCTGCCCTCGATGATCCGCGAGGACCTCTACCACGGGATCCTGTCCAACGACATCATCGGCTTCCACACGCGCTCGTACCGGCGCAACTTCTTGCAGTGCTGCGAGGACCTGCTCGGTCTGGAGGTCGACCACCAAGCCGGCGTCGTCCACTGCGACGACCGCGAGGTCTGGGTGCGGGCGTATCCGCTCCCGATCGACCCGCACGCGATCGAGGCAGTCGCCGGGCGCGACCGCGTCGGCGAGTTCGAGGAGGAGCTGCTGCGGCGGCGGCGCGACCATTTGATCCTGAGGGTGGATCGCGCGGACCTGTCCAAGAACGTGCTGCGCGGATTCAACGCGTTCGACGTGTTCCTCGACCAGCACCCTGAGTTCCGCGAGAAGGTCACGTTCATCGCGCAGCTGATGCCGTCGCGGACGGACGTGCCCGAGTACGCCGAGTACCTGGAGCGGATCGAGGCCAACGTCGCGGTCGTCAACCACCGCCACGGCTCACCGGACTGGATGCCGATCCAGCTCAAGCTGCGCGATGACCTGGAGGAGGCGGTTGCGGCGTACAAGCACTACGACGTGCTGATGGTCAACGCGATGTTCGACGGCATGAACCTCGTCGCCAAGGAAGGGCCGATGGTCAACGAGCACGACGGCGTCTCGATCCTGTCCGAGAACACCGGCGCGCACGAGGAGTTGGCGGAGTACGCCCTGTCGGTCAACCCGTTCGACATCCAGGAGCTCGCCGACTCGCTCCACGCGGCGCTGACGATGGCGCCGGAGGAGCGACGGCGGCGGCACGAGGGATTGAAGTCGATCATCACCTCGCGCAACCCGGGCGACTGGATCGACGAGCAGCTGGCCGATATCCGGCGCAAGGAGGAGGCCGACGGGCGGTAGGTCGGCTTGCGGCGGGGGTGTGCGTGGGGCGTTTTGAAAACGGCCCATTGAATGGTGGGATGGAGGGTTAGGTCGGGCCGCGTGGGTTGGGCGGATCCGCGGGGCATATCACGACAACCGACCGCCCGAAGCCGAGGCGTGTCGTGTTAACCACCGCATGCGGCGCGTTTCACGACACGCTTCCCGGTTCTCGTCGCGGTTGTCGTGTTATCCCCCCTAGCACGACCCAGAACCCGCCCCATCCCCTGTCCTCAATGAGTCTTTGACGTTCGACGCCCGCGGTCAGTGGAACGTCCGACCCTCGCACAGCATCTCGATGTAGGTCGTGATCCGCTTCGCCCGGGCCTCGGGCTTCTTGACGTGGTGCAGGCGGTAGAGGAACGCGTACCGGTTCGCGCCCTTGAGCGTCGCGAAGAACTCCGCCGCAGCCGGGTTCTGATCGAGCGCGTGCTGGAAGTCCTCGGGGACGGTCGCGCGGCTCTGGGGCTCGTATGCCTCGTCGAGACGGCCGTCGCGCTTGGCCGCCTCGAACTGCGCCAGACCCGCAGGTTTCATCCGTTCCTGGGCGATCAGCTCGTGTGCCTTGTCGCGGTTGACCTGTGACCACTTGCTGCGGGGCCCGCGGGGAGTGAAGCGCTGGAGCCAGTAGTGCTCGTCGAAGCCGCGCTTCTGGCCGTCGATCCAGCCGTAGCGGATCGCCTGCTCGAGCGCGTGTGGGTGGTCGACGGTCGCCGTCGGCGCGCCCTTCTTGGCGATCTTCAGCCAGACGCCGGGCGACGAGTCATGGTGCTCATCGAGCCAACGCTCCCATTTCGCCGTGTCGGCGAACTCGATCGTGGGCAGTTCTGGCTTTGCTGGCATCGTCCCGGAGGAAGCGGAAGCCTCCACATCCGAGGGTACGCAGCCGAGCACCCGCTATAGTCGGCCGCCGCCAGCGAGGCAATCCAGTCATGGCCAAGGAACCAATCCTCTACGACCTGCTTGTGCTGCTCTCCAAGAACGCCGAGGACGAACGGCGGGCGGAGATCCTCAGCAACATCCAGACCGCGATCGAGCGCGGCGGCGGATCGGTTGCGCGCAACGACGACTGGGGCACGCGCCCCCTCCCGTACCGGATCCGTCATCAGCGCGAGGCTGAGTTTCACTTGCTCCAGTTCAACGCCCCGCCGGATCTGCTCGAGCCGCTCTCGCACGACCTGCACATCACCGACGGCCTGCTTCGGTTCCGGATCATCAAGAACCTGCCGGGCACGCCGAAGGCGCCGGACTCGCCGCCCCCGGTGGTCGCACAGGTCGCTCCCGAGCCCGCGTCGGACTCCTAGAGTCTCGGTCGGCCCCCCGGGGCCGTTCTGCAACGACTTCGCCACGCCCCGTCACGGCTTCGCTCCGCCACTGCAACCTTTCGGCCCATTTTCCGGGGAGAGCCGGGATTCGCTCCGAGGCCCTGCCTAGACTCGGTCCAAGCTTTCAAATGCAGCGGAAAGGAGCCTCATGGCAGGCGACATCAACCGGGTAGTTCTGACCGGCAGACTTACGAAGGACCCGGAGCTTCGCTCGATGCCCAGCAGCGAGTCATCGGTGTGCAGCCTGCGGATCGCCTCAAACGGCCGCCGGCGCAATCCGGACACCGGGCAGTGGGAGGACGCGCCCAACTACTTCGACGTCACGGTGTGGGGTCAGCAGGGCGAAAACTGCCAGCGGTACCTGGCAAAGGGCCGCGCGGTGGCGATCGACGGGCGGTTGCGATTCCGCGAATGGACCAACAACGACGGACAAAAGCGCAACGCAGTGGATATCATCGCTGAGTCCGTGCAATTCCTCGGCGGGCGTGACGACGCGACCGGCGGTAACGGGAACGGCTTTTCCAGCAGCGCACGCGCTACGGAGAGCGATGTTCCGATCGACACCGGCGACTTCGAGAGCGCTCCCGTGGGTGCCGCGGCAGGTGACGACGATATCCCGTTCTGAGTCGCCAAACAGAAGGCAACTGAACCCAGTCAGGTGGTAAACGGTGGCAAAGCAACGTAGAAGGCCGGCGCGCCGGCGCGACAGGAAGGGTGGGCTGACCTCCGCTCGTCGGAAGCCGTGCCCGTACTGCCGCGACAAGGTGGACCAGGTCGACTACAAGGACATCTCGGCACTGCGCAGGTTCATCTCCGAGCGCGGCAAGATCCGCTCCCGGCGGATCACCGGCGCGTGCCGGCGCCATCAGAGCCAGGTCGCGCGTGCCGTCAAGCGCGCGAGGGAGCTCGCTCTGCTGCCGTACGTCGCCGAGGGTGGAAGCGAACGCGGTGAGCGCGGCGGTCGCGGCGACCGCGACCGCGACCGATAGGAGCGGCGATGCCGCAGGCGATCCTCCTGCAGGACGTTGAGACGCTGGGCGAGCGCGGCGCGGTCGTCGACGTCTCGCCCGGGTACCTTCGCAACTACCTGCTGCCCCGGAAGCTGGCCGAGCCCGCGACCACGGGCTCGATCAAGGCGGCGACGCGCCGTCGAGAGGCTGCCGAGCAGGCGGTCAGGAATGCCGCCGAGCGGGCCCAGGAGAATGCTGCGCTGCTGGGCCGCACGGTCCTGACGATCACGCAGCAGGCGGGCGACGATGGGCGTCTGTTCGGCTCGGTGACCACGCAGGACATCGCCGACGCGATCCGCGACGCACGCGGGATCAAGGTCGACCGCCGCAAGATCCACCTCGAGGACCCGATCCGTCACACCGGGACGTACATGGTCGTTGTCGAGGTCACCGACGAGGTGACCGCGACCGTCAAGACGATGGTCGTCGCCGCGTAGCGCCCGGCTCGCTCGCACCAGGCTCACAGAGCTCTCTCGGCACCACGGAAAGCTTTCTCGCGTCTTTGCGGGAACGCTCGTGCATGCCATCCCGACCCCTGCCTAAGATCGAACGCCGCCGATGAGCGCCGTCCAGACCATCGCCGTTCCCCCTCACAACCTCGAGGCCGAGAAGTCGGTCCTCGGCGCGGTGCTGCTCGACGAGCGCCACCTGTTCGCGCTGCTGGTCGAGGAGCATCTGCGGCCCGAGCACTTCTACCGCGAGCAGCACGGCGCGGTGTTCGCGGCGATGATCGCGCTGCACGAGAGCGACAGCAAGATCGACACGCTGACCATCGCCGAGTCGCTGCGCGAGCGCGGCAAGCTCGAGGAGGTCGGCGGCGCGGAGGCGATCGACGAGCTGGCCGGCTGGGTCCCGGCAGCAGGTCACGCGCGCGAGTACGGCCGCATCGTCCGCGACAACGCGCAGATGCGCGCGCTGCTGACGACGTCATACGAGATCCAGGCGAGCGTGCTGTCACGCGAGGCGCCGGCTCGCGATCTCGTCGAGCGCGCCGAGCGGTCGGTGCTGGAGGTGGCGCACGACGATCGGCAGAAGGCGATCCGTTCGATCGCCGACGTCCTGGACGAGGAGACCGAGAAGCTGCACAAGCTGTCGGTCGCCAAGTCGCCGCTGACCGGCACGCCGTCGGGCTTCAAGGACATCGACGAGAAGACCGGCGGCTTCCAGCCAGGCAACCTGGTCGTGATCGCCGCTCGCCCGTCGATGGGAAAGTCCGCGCTGGTCGCGAACGTCGCCGAGAACGCGGCGCTCGCCGGCCACCCCGTGGTGCTGTTCTCGCTCGAGATGTCCGAGTCCGAGCTGGCACAGCGATTCGTGGCCTCCCAGGCCCGGATCAAGGGCGACGATCTGCGTCGCGGGCGCGTGGCCGAACAGCGCTGGCCGAAGATCCTCGAAGCCTGCCAGCGACTGTCACAGGCGCCCCTGTACGTCGACGACTCCAGCGACACGGGCGTGCTCGAGGTCCGCGCCAAAGCCCGCAGGCTGCACCACCAGGTGGAAGGCGGGCTCGGGCTGATCATCGTCGACTACCTGCAGCTGATGCGCCACGAGGGGCACCTCGAGAGCCGCGTCGAACAGGTCGGCCAGATGTCCCGCGGTCTCAAGGGCCTGGCTCGCGAGCTCAGCGTCCCGGTCATCGCACTCTCGCAGCTGAGCCGTGCGGTCGAGCAGCGCGGCGGCGAGAAGAAGCCGATCCTCTCTGACCTGCGCGAGTGCGTCACCGGCGACACGCTCGTCCTACTTGCCGACGGGCGGCGTACCCCGATCAGGCAGCTTGTTGGAACGAAGCCCGAGGTGCTTGCGCTCGACGAACGACAGAGGGTGGTTCGGGCGCGAAGTGACCTGGTGTGGTGCGTCGGCGAGCGTCCGGTGAAGCGGCTAAAGCTCGCGTCGGGACGTGAACTTCGGGCAACGGCGGATCATCGGATCTTGGCTGGGTCGGGTTGGCAGCCTCTCTCAGAGCTCGAGGTCGGCGACCGCGTCGCGGTGGCTCGACGTATTCCCGAGCCACAAGCTGTCGACTCCTGGCCCGACGATCGCCTCGTATTGCTGGGACAGATGATCGGTGATGGCAGCTATTTGACCCATGCACCCATGCGCTACACGACGGCCTCGGAGGAGAACAGCTCGGCGGTCACGGAAGCTGCCACGCGCGAGTTCGGTGCCAGGGTCACTCGCTACAGGGGCAGGGGATCCTGGCATCAGCTTCTGATCTCGGGCAACGGCAACCGGTGGCATCCAGCCGGCGTCGGGGCGTGGTTCAAGCAGCTCGGGATCTTTGGGCAGCGATCGTCCGAGAAGCGGATCCCCGAGGCCGTCTTCAGGCTGAGCGACGAACAGATCGTGCTGCTTCTCCGTCATCTCTGGGCAACCGATGGATGTATCTGGTCGGGCACTTCGGCACGCGGGAAGGCCGCGAGACGTGTCTACTTCGCAACCGTCAGTGCCGGACTGGCACAAGATGTCGCCGCTCTGCTGTTGCGGCTAGGAATCGTCGCTCGAATCGCATCGGTCAAATCTGGCGACCAACACCTCTGGGCCGTGGCGGTTTCGGGGGCAGACGCGCAGCGGCGGTTCCTGGACACTGTCGGCGCCTTCGGTCCGAGGGTGCCACAGGCCCGAGCGCTGGCGGCAAGCCTTCCGCGTGCCGGGACGAACGTAGACACACTGCCGATCGAGATGTGGCAGACCGTTAGGTCAACGATGACGCAACGCGGAGTCTCTCAGCGCGCAATGGCAAAGATGCGGGGTAGGTCCTATGGAGGCAGTGCTCACTTCACTTTTTCGCCATCCCGCGAGACCGTCGCGAGCTACGCACGTTGCTTGGACTCACCCGAGCTCGCTTTGGCCGCGGACTCGGACGTCTTCTGGGATCGGATTGTCGCGATCGAGCCAGACTCGGTGGAGGAGGTGTTCGACCTCACGGTTCCGGGACCAGCATCCTGGCTGG
The DNA here is from genome assembly GCA_035693425.1 of Solirubrobacteraceae bacterium. Classification (GTDB taxonomy): domain Bacteria; phylum Actinomycetota; class Thermoleophilia; order Solirubrobacterales; family Solirubrobacteraceae; genus Palsa-465. The sequence goes on along the minus strand of DASSGR010000037.1, from coordinate 9,870 downwards.
CGGATGGAGTCGTCTCGCACAACAGTGGTGCCATCGAGCAGGATGCAGACGTGGTGATGTTCATCTACCGCGAGGAGTACTACGACAGGGACTCTGAGCGCCCGGGCGAGGCCGACATCATCATCGCCAAGCACCGCAACGGCCCCGTCGGCGAGGTCGTGCTCACGTTCCAGAACGAGTACCCGAAGTTCATGAACTACGCGGGCGAGCGGTTCGCGGGATGAGCGGCTGCCCCTACGAGATGTGCGACGGATCGGGGTTCGTGCTCGACGAGAGCACCAACACCGCGTTTGACTGCCGTTGCCGCGTGGGCCGAATCGTGATGGCCAAGGCCCGCAGCCTGTCGGCCGTGATCCCGCGCCGGTATCGCGACGTCGCCTTCGACCGCTGGCCGGTCACGGAGATGGACCACACGATCGTCCGCGCCACGCGCCGCTTCGCCGACGACATCGAGGCGCACCTGGACGCGGGGCGGGGCCTGTGGTTCATGGGCCAGGTGGGCACCGGCAAGACCACGCTAGCGATGCTCGTGTCCAAGGCGGCGCTCGAAGCCGGACGGTCCGTGGCGATCTACTCGCTGCCTCGGCTGCTCAACGAGATCCGCGACACCCACCGGGCCGAGCGTTCCCACGTGGACCTGCTGGACCGGCTGACCGCCGTAGATCTGCTGCACGTCGACGACGTCGGTGCCGAGCGGACCACCGACTGGGTGCTCGAGGAGCTCTACTCGATAGTCAACGCGCGCTACGAGGACGAGCGCTCGATGGTCATCACCACCAACATCCTCGACCGCGAGGCACTGTGCGAGCAGGTCACCGAGCGGACGGTGTCGCGCCTGACCCAGATGTGCGATCAGCTGCCGCTCGGCGGCGACGACCAGCGAACCGTGCAGCGCGCCCTCCCCGAGGGGCCAGGGTTCGCGCGCTCGGCCTGAGCGTCGAACTCGGGCCAGCGTCGAACTCAGGCCAACGTCAGCGCCGGACGCTGCGCGACCCACCGCTCGCTGACCTCGAGCAGGACGGTGAGCATGGCGGCGACCGCCGGCGAGCGGTAGCCGACGGGCATCACAACGAAGATCGGACGCGACGGCGCGTCGGACGCGAGCTCACGGACGACCACGTCATCGCGCACGCCCCGGGCAACCATGTCCGGGACCAGCGCGACGCCTACCCCGGCCGCCACAAACCCCAGGATCGCCGGATAGTCATCGTTCTGAAATGCGATCCGCGGCTCGAACCCGGCCTCGTGGCACGAGCGCAGGAACAGCCGCGAGTCCGGGCAATGGGTGGTCGTTGCGAGCATCCAGGGCTCGTTGGCGAAGTCCGACAGCCGCAGCGGGGACTCGTCGGCGAGCGGGTGGCCGGCGGGCAGCGCGACGTACATCGGGTCGTCGAATAGGTGAAACAGCTCGATGTCCGCGGGTCCCTCGCCTTCCGCGACGACGACGCAACCGTCTCCCGAGGCGCGTCCGCCGAGCGGATCATGGGAAAGCGCCATGTCGAGCTCGCCCGCGCGCAGCTGGGGCATGGAGTCGATCGGATCGGCCATCACGATGTTCAGCTCGACGGCCGGATAGCGGTCGCGGAAGCTCGCGATCGCCAACGGGACGATCGATGCCGCCGCCGATGCGAACGATGCGATCCGCAAGGTGCCGCCTTCGAGCCCGGACAGGGCCTTGAGCTCGAGCTCGACGTCCTGGAGCCGCACGAGGATCGCCGTACCGCGGTCGACCAGCAGCCGACCCGCGTCGGTGAGCACGACCCCCTGGGGCACGCGCCGAACCAGCAGGGTCCCGGTCTCTGCCTCGAGCGTCGCTATCTGCCGCGACACCGCCGGCTGCGTGTACCCGAGCGCGGCAGCGGCGCCCGAGAACGAACCATGTCGCGCGACTTCGCACAGAACCTTCAGACGGCGCACATCGAGCATGACGTCAAGTTATACCCCATCCACCAAACCCTTATTTGCATTTATGGCCATCGGGGAGCAAAGTTCTGTGCCATGCCCAGCTTCAAGGCCCAAGCCTCGATCACCATCCGCTCCGCCTACGCCGATGATCTGGCTGCGCTCGCTCGTCTGGCCACGCTCGACAGCGCCGCCGGCGTTCCTGCGGCGCCGGTGCTGGTGGCGGAGGTCGACGACGAGCTGCGCGCAGCGCTGTCGCTCGCCGACGGGTCCGTGATCGCGGATCCGTTCTTCCCCACCCAGCACCTAGTGAGGCTGCTGCGAGCGCATGCGGCGGCAGTCGCAGAGACTCGGGCTCGCAGCCCGCGGCGGCCGCTGAAGCGGCTGCGTACGGGCTTCGCCGCCGGCTGAGCCGCACCACGAACCCGGCGCGTATCGGCCCGCGCTCCGCGGCGTTCATCAACGCAAGCCGCGCGACGGCTAAAGTCAGGTGACGGAAGCGGGGCAGGGCGCAATCCGAGAAGGTTGAAATCGGGATCGCCTTATTCGGCGATCGAAATCGACACCTTGGAGCCGCGCATGACGACAGCTTCGGCCCACACGACCGCGATCAGCGACCACGAGGCGAGCTGATGTCGCCCGTATCTCGCGGCTTCTTCGGCCGGCGGCGGCCGGTCGGCGACCCCGCGCGCATTCCGCCCGGGCAGTACCTCACGTCCGACTTCCCAGTGCTGTCGGCCGGTCCGACGCCCCACACGCCGCTTGACGAGTGGAGCTTCACGATCCATGGTCAGGTGGGCGAGGCGATGTCATGGCCGTGGGAGGAGTTCCTGGCGCTTCCGTCCGAGACGGTCACCGTCGACATCCATTGCGTGACCAAGTGGTCCAAGCTCGACACGACCTGGAAGGGCGTGTCGGTCGACACGTTGCTCCAAGACGTCGACACCTCGGCCGAGTACCTGACCGCGTGGTCAGACGGCGGCTACACCACGAACCTCGCGCTCGAGGACGTGACCGACGGCAAGGCCTGGGTCGCCTACGAGTACGGTGGCGACCCGCTCGAAGCCGAGCACGGCGGCCCAGCACGGCTGCTAGTTCCGCACCTGTACTTCTGGAAGAGCGCCAAGTGGGTGCGCGGGCTGACGCTGACCGCGGATGACGAGCCCGGGTTCTGGGAGACCTACGGCTATCACAATCACGGCGACCCATGGCTCGAGCAGCGCTACCAAGGCGACTGAACTGGCAGCAAGCCAAGGTCGTCGAGCTCGTCGAGGAGACGGCGCAGACGACGAGCATCGTGCTCGAGCCTGCCGACTGGCCGGGTCACCAAGCTGGTCAGCACGTGGACGTGCGGCTGACCGCTGAGGACGGCTATCAGGCGCAGCGCAGCTACTCGATCGCGTCGGGGCCCGAGGACGAGCATCTAGTGCTCACGGTCGAGCGGCTGGACGACGGCGAGGTGTCGCCCTACCTTGTCGGCGTCCTGCAGCCCGGAGACGAGCTCGAGCTGCGGGGTCCGATCGGCGGGTATTTCGTGTGGGAGCAGTCGCTGATGGGCCCGCTGCTGCTGGTGGCGGGCGGCTCGGGCATCGTCCCGTTTCGCTCGATCCTGCGCCACCGAGCCGCCGTCGGCAGCGATGCCGCCGTGCACCTGCTGTACTCGACCCGCTCGCTGGACGACGTGATCTACCGCAAAGAGCTTGATGCGATCGGCGCCGCCGTCGACGGCGTGGACATCAGCTTGACGCTGACCCGCGATTGGCCGGACGATTGGAGCGGACACCGCGGGCGGATCGACCGCCAGCTGCTCGAGGAGGTTGCGTGGCCCACTACGCAGCAGCCGCTGACCTACATCTGCGGGCCCAGTGGATTTGTGGAGAGCGCTGCGGGCACACTTGTTGGGATCGGTCACGATCCGAGTCGGATCAGGACCGAGCGGTTCGGTCCCACCGGCAAGTGAGGAGGAGCGGACGACGATGGACGCAGTGGACGGAAACGCAATCGCCGGGGAGTTGTTCGACGTGTTCGGCGACGAGATGACCACGGCCGTCGGAACCTGCGCGCACTGTGGCGCCACCGGAGTCATCGCCGAGCTGCGCGTGTACATGCGCGCGCCCGGGGCGGTCGCCAGGTGCCCACGGTGTGACGGCGTGACGATCGTGCTCGTCAACGTCCGAGGCAGCGCAAGGATCGACCTCGCAGGCTTCAAGCTGGCTCCGCCCCACGACCACCCGGTGCTCGCCGACCAGCGGCCCGTATCGTGAGCACACGCCAGCGGCTGACGCTGTTTGCGGCGATTCTCGGCTCCGGTGTGGCCACGATCGACGGGACGATCGTCAACGTCGCGCTGCCGGCGATCGAGCACGACCTCGGCGGCGGGCTCTCGGCACAGCAGTGGATCTCGAACCTGTATCTACTAACCCTCGGGTCGTTCATTCTGATCGGCGGCTCGCTGGCCGACATCTACGGCGAGCGCCGGGTGTTCACGATTGGCGTGGCTGCGTTCGGTGGCTTCTCGCTCGTCTGCGCCGCCGCGCCGACGATTGGAGTCCTGCTCGCGGCCCGCGCTCTGCAGGGGCTCGCGGGCGCGCTGCTTGTGCCGAGCTCCCTTGCCGTGATCGTGGGTGCGTTCGCCCCGAAGCAGCGCGGCGCCGCGATTGGAACGTGGACGGCCTGGGGGGCCATCGCAGCGATCGTCGGGCCGCTCGCCGGGGGCTGGATCGTCGACAACGCGTCGTGGCGCTGGATCTTCGCGATCAACATTCCGCTGATCCTCGGCACGCTCGCACTCGTGCGGATGGCGGTGCCTGCGGGCACCCGAGAAGCGAAGCGCTCGGTCGACTACCTGGGCGCCGTGATGTGCGCGGTTGGCCTCGGAGGGGTCGTGTTCGGATTCGTCGAGCAGCCGCACTATGGCTGGGGCAGCCCGGTGATCTTCGTTCCGCTGATCGGCGGCGTGATCTCGCTGGTCGCGTTCATCCGCTACGAGCGCGTCGCCGATCACCCGATGCTCAAGCTCGAGCTGTTCAGCCGACGCAACTTCTCGGCAGGCAACGTCGAGACCTTCGCGATGTATGCGGGCCTCTCGATTCTGTTCTTCTTCCTGGTGATCTTTCTCCAGGAGGCCGCGGGCTACGACGCGATCAAGGCCGGCCTGACGACGCTTCCGGTCACGATCATCGCGTTCCTGCTGTCGCGCCGGTTCGGGGCCCTGGCCGACAAGTACGGACCGCGGTTCTTCATGGGTGTCGGCCCGCTGGTCTCCGCGTGCGGCATCCTCCTGCTGCTGCGCACCGGGCTGAAGACGTCATTCATCGGCGATCTGCTCCCGGGGCTGATCGTGTTCGGGATCGGGCTGTCGATGACGGTCGCGCCGCTGACCGCCGCGGTGCTCGCGGACGCCGACGAGAGCGACGCCGGGATCGCCTCGGCGGTCAACAACGCGGTCGCTCGAATCGCGGGGCTGATGGGCATCTCAGCGATGAGCATCGTCGTATCGGGCACGCTGGTCGGCGATTCGTTCGCTCGCAACTCGGACTCGGTGCACGCCTTCCATATGGTGCTGGTGATCTGCGCCGCCCTGGTCGCGGCTGGTGGGTTCGTGGGCGTGTTCGGAGTCGTCAACCCGCGTCGAGAGGTCGAGGCCGAGGCGTGCTGGGGTGGCCAGCTGGTGGGCCACGAGTCGGCGTCGGTCGACTGCGGCGACCGGCCCGGGCTGCCCGTCGGCACAAATGACGATTCGTCGCGACTGGTAGCAGCGCGGAGATCCTGAGCCGGCGGGCGTCCTCCGCCTGCCCGCGTACACTCAATCACCGATGCCAGGAGTCGTAGTCGTCGGCGCCCAGTGGGGCGATGAAGGCAAGGGAAAGGTCACCGACCTGCTCGCCGAGCGGGCCGACGCGATCGTGCGTTTTCAGGGCGGCAACAACGCCGGCCACACGATCGTCCGCGGCGGCCAGACCTGGAAGCTTCACCTGATCCCCTCCGGGATCCTGCACCCGGGCACGCTGTGCGTGATCGGCAACGGCGTCGTCGTCGACCCCAAGGTGCTGACCGACGAGCTCGAGGAGCTGCGCCGGCGCCGCGTCGACACGACCTCGCTGCGGATCTCCGCAAACGCCCACCTGATCATGCCCTACCACCTGATGCTCGACCACGCGGGCGAGGCCAAGCTGGGCAAGCTCCAGATCGGAACCACCCGCCGTGGCATCGGCCCGTGCTACGCCGACAAGGCGGCGCGTCTGGGCATTCGCGTACAGGACCTGCTCGACGAGAAGATCCTCAAGAAGAAGATCGCTGCGGCACTCGAGCCCAAGCGACTGTCGTTGCGGCCGTTCGCCAAGGACCCGCGCCTGGATCTGCAGACGATCACCGAGGAGTATCTGACCTTCGGCCACCGGCTCGAGACTTACATCGCGGACACGATCCGGCTCGTGCACGACCGACTCGACGCGGGCCAGGTGGTGGTGTTCGAGGGCGCGCAGGGTGCGCTGCTCGATATCGACCACGGCACGTATCCGTTCGTCACGTCCTCCAACCCGGTCGCCGGCGCCGCCTGCATCGGCGCGGGCGTGGGCCCCATGGACATCGACGAGGTGTGGGGCGTCACCAAGGCCTACGGCACGCGCGTCGGATCCGGCCCGTTCCCGACCGAACTCGACGGGCCGCTGGCCGAGGAGATCCGCGAGCAGGGCGGCGAGTATGGGACGACCACGGGCCGGGCCCGCAGGGTCGGCTGGCTCGATCTCGTTGCGCTTCGCTATGCCGCGCAGATCAACTCGTTGACCGCACTGGCGGTGACCAAGCTCGACGTACTGTCTGGCCACAACCGGCTGAAGGTGTGCACCCGCTATCGCGGGGCCGAGGGCGCGGAGTTCGACCACTTCCCTTATCACCAGACGGTGCTACACCACGCGTCCGGCGAGTACGAGGAGCTTCCCGGCTGGAACGAGGACCTGACTGAGTGCCGCGAGGAGTCCGACCTGCCCAACGCGGCGCGCGAGTACCTGCAGTACATGTCGGAGTTCGTCGGGGTTCCGATCGCGCTGATCAGCGTGGGCCCCGGGACCGACCAGGTGATCTGGACCCACGCGAGCGAAGGCCTGTCGCCGGTTCCCGTGCACGCCGGTTAGGGCCCACCGACCCCCGCCCCGCCCCGGAGATCGCACTGGGAAGATGACTGAGTGACCGCCAGCCTCGTCAGCCCGGTGCTGGTCGGTCGCCAGGCTGAGTTCGCGGTCCTCGACGGCGCGCTGGAGCGGGCGATCGCCGGAGAGCCCACCGCGGTCATCGTGGGTGGCGAGGCCGGCGTCGGCAAGTCGCGGCTGGTTCACGAGCTCAGCCAGCGAGCCGGCGCTGCCGGCGCACGCGTGCTCGTCGGCGGCTGTGTCGAGTTCGGCGGTGAGGGGATCCCGTTCGGCCCGCTGGTCGAGGTGCTGCGCTCGCTCGCCTCCGAGCTTGGAATCGACGAGCTCGGTGAGCGACTGGGCCCGGCGCGGAGTGAGATCGCCCGGCTGTTCCCCGAGCTCGAGGTCTCAGAGCACGTGCGCTCGTCCGACGACGGTGCATCCCGAGTGCCGGAACTGGTTCTTGGGCTGATCTCACGCCTGGCGGCTGAGCGGCCGCTTGTCTTGGTGTTTGAGGACGTGCAATGGGCCGACCGCTCGACCCTCGACCTGATCGCGCTGCTGGTGCGGGGCTTGACCGGTCAGGCGCTGCTCATCTGCACCGTGCGGTTCGACGAGCTGCACCGCGCGCATCCGTTCCGACGCATGGCCGGCCGCTGGGAGCAGCAGCGCTCTGTGGAGCGGCTGGAGCTCGAGCGGCTGGTGGCCGAGGAGGTCAGCGCCCAGATCCAAGCCATCCTCGATCAGCGCCCCGACGGCGAGCTCGTCGACCTGGTGTTCGAGCGCTCGGAGGGGATTCCGCTGTTCGTCGAGGAGTTGCTCGGCGCAGTGAGAGACGGCCGTATCAAGCAGGATTACCTGCCGCCGTCCCTGCGCGACGTGCTGCTTGCGCGGGTCGATCTGCTGTCCGAGGACGCCCAACACGTGCTACGCGTCGCATCGGCATCGGGACGGTGGGCGCCCGAGGGGCTGCTGGCGGTCGCCGTCGGCATGGGCGAGGACGAGCTGTACGCGGCGCTGCGCGAGATCGTCGAGCACCAGCTGCTGATCGTGGACCCGGCCGGTCGCGGATACGCGTTCCGCCACGCGCTCGCCAGGGCCGCGGTTTACGAGGATCTGCTTCCTGGCGAGCGCGCGCGACTGCACCGGGCGTACGCGGAGACGCTGGAGCGGGATCCCTCGCTCGCCGGACCGGGAATCGGCGTCCCGGCGATGCTCGCGCATCACTGGGTCGCGGCCCACAACCTGCCGAAGGCGCTCGCGGCATCGGTGCGGGCGGGAGATGCGGTCGCAGCGGCATCCGCGCCCGCAGAGGCCCAGCGCCACTACGAGCTCGCCCTTGAGCTGTGGACAGGGGTGCCCGACGCACAGAAGCTTGCCGGCCGGACATACGGGGAGCTCCTGGACGACGCCGCCCACGCAGCCTGGCACGCGGGCGCGGCGGATCGGTCGTTGGCTCTGTTCGACCAGGCGCTGGCCGAGGTCGGATCCGGGGACGATGGCAGGCGGCTGGCGCTGCTGCTGGCAGAGAAGGCGCGACTGATGATCGATCTCGGTCGCGACCAAGATGCGAACGTCGAGCTCGAGCGCGCCGTGCAGCTCCTGCCCGATGCACCGAGTGACGAAGGTGCCAAGGTGCTCGCATCGCTCGCACGAGCGATGCTGCTGTCGGAGGACTTCGTCCGAGCCACTGAGGCTGCCGAACGTGCTCTGGACGTGGCCGAGGCCGTGGGCGCCGTCGAGCAGGCCTGCGATGCCCGGCTGACGATCGGTCATGCGCTGGCGCATCTTGGCGGTGACACCGATGCGGCGCTGAGCTTGCAGCGCGCCGGTCGAGACGAAGCCAGGCGCGCCGGATTCGCGTGGACGGCGATGCGTGGATACGTCAACCTCTCAGACACGCTGCTGATGGTCGGCCGCTTCGACGAGGTTGTGGCCACCGCCGACGAAGGCGGAGCGTTCGCGGAGCAGTCGGGCCTGTCACGGACCGCGGGAGCGTTCCTGCGAGGCAACAAGATGGAAGCGCTCATGCGGTCCGGGCGCTGGGACGAGGCTCTGAGCCTGGCCGCGCCGAAGACCGAGGCCAGTGGTGTTTTCGGTGGAACGCTGATGCTGTACCGCGCCGAGATGCACATCCTCGCCGGCCGTCGGCGAGAAGCCGAGCAGGAGCTGCGGGACGCGCGCGGCGAGCTCGGCGCCACCGGCGTGCCGCAGTATGCGTACCCATTCGCGACCACCGAGGCACAGGTCGCCCTGCTCGGTGGCGACCCCGACCGGGCGTCGGAGGTCGTGCAACGGGTGCTCGAGACGAACGCCGCTAAAGACGCAAATCGCTACGTGTGGCCGGTGATGTGGCTCGGCGCGAGGATCGAGGCCGATCGTGGAGCCAGCGCGCCGCACGCTGCACAACGCGCCGGCGCATTACATGAGCTGACGATCACCCTGAGTACACGCGTCGCGTCGGACAACGGCTACAAGGCACTGGCCGAGGCCGAGTACTCACGGCTGGTCGGCGGCGACACCGTCAGCGCGTGGAGCGACGCTGTGACCGCCACCAGGCAGATGAACGAGCCTCACCCGCTCGCCTATGCGTTGTTGCGCCACGGCGAGGCGCTCGCCGCGGCTCACGACGCGCAGGCGGCGACCGCCGAGGTCCGGGAGGCACTCGAGCTCGCGCGGCGGATGGGAGCAGCGCCGCTCGTCGAGCTGGCAAACGACGTGATCCGTCGTGGCCGGCTGACCGGCCTCGGTGACAGCGCCGCGGCCAGGGCAGGCGGCGTCACCGAGCTCGACGAATTCGGTCTGACAGCACGCGAGCTCGAGGTCCTGCGGCTCGTCGCCG
>DASSGR010000036.1:0-50051 GCA_035693425.1 Solirubrobacteraceae bacterium | reverse complement strand
TGCGAAGCGAGACGGTGGACCTCACCCAGATCGGCGAGTCGGTGGTGGCCGAGACCCGGTCCCGTACACCGGCGTCGATCTCGATCGCCCACAACGGTCCGGCCATCGTGGTCGGCGACTCCGAGGCGCTGACCAGGGTGCTGCGCAACCTCGTCGATAACGCCGTGCACGCGGCCGGCGACGACGGTCGCATCGTGGTCAAGCTGCACCAGTCGCACGCGCGGGTGCGCGCCACCGTGTCCGACGATGGTCCCGGCGTGCCTGCGGAGGCGCATGAGCGGATCTTCCAAGGCTTCGTCCGACTCAACGGCAACGCCAGTGCCGGCACCGGCCTCGGGCTCGCAATCGCTCGTGCGATCGCGCAACAGCATCGCGGGAGCGTGACCTGCGAGGACTGCGACACCGGCGCGCGTTTCACGCTGGAGCTGCCGGCGGCGTGATCAGGTCGTTCAGATCCTGGCCCGCATCGCAGGCTTGTAGCCCGCGTCACACGACGCGGCGGTTTGCGGAGCCGTCACCCCGGTGGCTGACGGCTCCGCTCCGGAACCTCGTCATGCGGCCAACTCGTCTGGAGGCGAACCGCCGGACGCGCGGGCCACGATCTTGGCGATCGTCTTCTGCCTGTCCTGCAGCTCGGCCTCGGGTCCGCGAGTAAAGACCACATGCTCGCCGCAGCGCGGGCAACTGCCTACATCGCCCGCGAACGAGTACGCGCAACCGCAATAACAAACCACGTTGATCATCGTTGGAACCCCCTGTAACTAGCCTTCACTCAAAGTACGAACGGACTCGCCGGGCGGTTCGTGAGGTTTGTCACGGCCGAGCACTGGAAGGAACAGGCGCGCTGTCGCGTCCTGCGCCCCATGAACGGTGGTGTCAGGCCGGTGCTACGCCTGGGGTCTGTGAGATTCACCGGCACAATCTTGCTCATGGTCTGCGTGGTTGCGGGCTGCGGGGCGAGCTCGGAGCGGAACTCGACCCGTACGACCGCCGCCCGCACTTCGACCGCTTCTAGTGCGTCCGTTCGGCGCAGTAGCGGAGAGCCGGTGAGCGCCGTGTCCCGCGGCCACCGCATCCCCCGGGCGCAAGCGGCAGCGATCACCGCAACGCTTACGACGGTGTTCGTGCATCCCGAGGCCAGTCAGTGCACGAGGTCGATGACCGCGCAATTTGTGTGGCAGTTCTTCTTGGCGGATGCCCGCCGTTCGGGCACGTCGGTGCTTCGAGCGTGCCGCGATCACCAACGCGAACGAGCCCAACTATCCAGGCGGTATCGGGTTGTGACGGTCCACGATCTCGAGGTCAACGGCCACAGGGCACACGCGATCGTGAGGGGCGCCAACGCTATCCGATCGGCGTGTCGCTGACGGCGGTTGGCGGCAGCTGGCGGCTGGACGCGTCGGGCACCTCAATCCAGGCGCCGGGCCACGGACAGCAGGTAGCGCCACAGGGCTCGCTGTACGCCTACCGGATACCCCGGGGCTTCGTCGCCGCCGGCACCCGCGTCGGACCGGTGACGACAAGCGGCGCCGCCTTCTCAACAGGAGTCGCACTGCCCGGCGGACCATCCGGCGATGGCGTGGCCGTCGCCCAGACCGCGGCCGACTCGCAGATTCCCGATCTTGCGGCGCTCCGCGCCGTCCTGCCTAAGGTCGACGGTGCGTTGCACAAGTCCCCGATCGCTCGCATGATCGGCCCGGCGGTCGCGCGCGAGGTCGGCGGGCGGCCCGCGGTGAGCTGGAGCGTCGCCGGCATCAGATCGGCGTCGGCGCCGACCGATGGCGAGGCGACATTCGTATTCTCATCGGCGGCGAACGTGGTCGTCGTCAACTGCCGCTGGCCCCACGCCGGGCCACAGCGGGCGGCTCTGCGCGCTGGCTGCGACGCGGTGCTCGCCACGCTCGCCGTCGGGTAGGCGCTTGCGGCGACCTACCGGATGCTGCTGTCAAAGTGAATCGTGACGTCGGTGAAGCGGTGACGGTGGACCGATACATGCTGTGACTGGGCCCGCGGGAACGGCTTCCCGTTCCGGGGCACCAGCACGTAGTGGCCCGCGCGAAGATGAGCCGTGAAGCGTCCGTCGGAGCCCGCATGCACGCGCGTGACAAAAGTGCCCTTCGGCTCGCGTCGAATTGTGATCCAAGCCGCGTAGGGCCTCGTGCACGGGTGGCCGGGGCGCTCGACCGGACACGTTGGTCCGTACAGCACAAGGCCGCGGACCCCCGAATCGGGACGAGTCCGCGCCTCGCTCCCCGCAGCGATGGCGATCGTCGCCACGACGGCGATCGCCAATGCGCCGAACAGCTTCAACCGCACAACACAATGGTGCACCCATGGGAGACTCGGCGCAACCTTGCGGCGCGGCTTCGTGCTGGCATAGGATCGCCCAGACCGGTCGCTGCCAATGAGGTCGTCGTGCGAACCCGTGCACGCTTTGTCTCGTCGTTGGTATTGGTCGTCGCTTTGGCGCTGTGGCTTGCGCCGGGAGCGCTTCTACAGGGTCTCCCGGCGATTCCTACGCGAGCTCAGTAGCCGGGACCGTGGGCCCAAGCGGAGCTCCCGCGGCGTCTCCGATCCACGACATGGCAATGTGACTCGGTTCGCGAAGGGCCAGTACGTCGAGTTGTATCCGACGATCCCGTCGAGCTTTGGTGGCAGCGTCGATGGCGGCACGCGAGGGATCGTCCAGGACGTCGACGAGACCAGGCCGGAGGACGACGTTTATCTCGTCGGCTTTCTTTCAAACGAGCGGTTGACGGGGGAAGCAGCTTGGCTGCGTGAGATCGACTTGTTTTCCCGCGTAACGTCAGACACGCGCTTACCAACGTTGCGATCGGAGGTCGCCCTGACACCTCGCGCAGGTCACTTCCTCGCAGGGAGCGCCGTTGCGTCGCCCCGGCTGTGGGCCGCGTCGCGAAAGTCTGGCTCATCCCGCACAGCGCTGTCAGGCGCTAATCGTCGAAGTTCTCGACGATCTCATTCGCACGCGACCACTGCTCCGGCGGGACGACGAGGTAGATGTCACCACGTCCGAACCGATCGAGCGGGTGATCGGCGACGCAGCAGGCATCAACTTTCAGCTCCCGCAACCGGTCGCGCCATGCCACAGCGGTTGTTTGCTCCTCGAACGTGCTGACTGTCTCCCAGCCCTCCAGGCGAGGATCGCCGATCGATACCGCCGGATCTTTCGTCTTCGAGGCCCTCCAGAAACGGGACAAAGGCACTGCACAAGCGTACGCGCCGTAGACCCTGGTGCTCCCCGCTCGACGACCCGGCACGCGATGGTCGGCGCCTAGCGGCTGCTACCCGATCCGCTCGTCGATGCGGACATGGACGGTGTCGCCCGCCTCCTTACCGATCACCTTGCGGAGCTTCGCCTTGACGGGCAGCCTGTGCGTGCCGTCGCCCTGCGCCATGAGCGCGCCGTCGAACGGCTCGCCGTTGATCGCGCCGCGGATCTTCACGAGCCCGCGCGTGCCGAAGAGCTCCGCCGCGTCGTCCATCACGACGCAAGTCCAGGCGCCAGGGTTGTCGCCCTTCTGAAGTTCGGCATCGAACTCTCTCAACATGACATCGAGTCTCTCACAGGAGACCGGCCTTCTCATCTGGAAGCCGGCACCGCGCGCCACGCGGCTCCTTTCCATGCGAAGGGAATCGCTCGACCGCGCGGAATCGACGCCGCGCGTGGCCGCTCTCGGACGCGATCGGTCACGACGAACCGGCAGCGGACCCCGCAGCGTCGCGGCACCGACACCGACGAAGCCGGCGCGACCGGGCGACCCCAGGCTGTCGCGCAAACGCGAACACTTGTGTGCGGAGCACAACTTGCCGCCGAGCTGATCCTGCGATGAGGATCATTTGAGGGGGGTTGGCTGAGAAACGTCGGATATAGCGACGTTTCGCAGCCAACCTCGGACTCGCGGATCGCGTCGTTGTGATCCGGCCACAAACAGGACCGTGTCTGCGAGGTTTACGCGACCGCCTCCAAGATGTTCGGCTGGCCGACCGGTATCGGCTGCCTCCTGGCGCGGCGCCACGCGCTCGGCAAGCTCGAGCGTCCCTGGTTTTCAGGCGGAACCATCGTGGCGGCCTTCGTGCAGCGCCTCTACTACCAGTCCGTCCCAGGGCCGGCACACTTCGAGGATGGAACCGTCAATTACCTGAATATCCCGGCAGTCGAGATCGGCTTGCGCTACCTGAGCGCAGTCGGCATCGACACGATCCATACGAGAGTCCGGCTACTCGGCAGCCGGGTGCTCGACGAGCTGGGGTCACTCGCGCACAGCAGCGGCGCGCCGGCAGCGACGATCGCATTTAACTTCTTGCATCCCGACGGGCGCATCGTCGACGAGCGCTATGTCGATCGCGTCGCTCGTAGTCACCGGATCTCCCTGCGCACCGGCTGCTTTTGCAATCCGGGAGCGGGAGAGGTGGCGTTCACGATCTCGCGAGAGACGCTGGTCGGCACCGAGTTCGGCCCGGGCATGACGCTCGATGACTAGGTGCGGGAGCTCGGCCTGCATTCCGGCGGGGCCATCCGGGCTTCGCTGGGCCTGGCTTCCAACTTCGACGACGTCCACCGGTTCATGGAGTTCGCCTCCGAGTTCGTCGATCTGGAAGACGTTCCGCCGGATCTGCCAGCGCGCGTAGCCTGCTGACATGCGCGAACAGCAGAGCACGCGCGGGCCCCTCCCCAAGGACGAGTTCGACTCGATCTTCAGCCGCGTGCCTCGAATCACCGTCGAGGTCGTGATCTCGTCGCCGCAGCGAGGGGTGCTGCTGTCGCTTCGAGACATCGAGCCGTGCAAGGGCATGTGGCACCTGCCGGGAGGGACGGTCCGTTTCGGCGAGCCGCTGGTCGAGGCGGTGGCGCGGGTCGCCCGCGACGAGCTCGGGCTCACGGTCGACGTCGGCGAGCTCCTGGGCTACATCGAGTACCCCAGCCATTACGAAAACGGGCTCGACTCGCCGGTGGGGCTGGCGTTCGCGGCGCGGATCTCAGACGAAACGCAGCCGCTCACCACCTGCCAGTGGTTCAACGCCCTTCCGGACAACATGCACGACGAGCAGAAGGACTTCCTCGCCGCGCGCATGGCGCTCGGCCGTCAGACCGGCGGGTGACGCTCGCCCAGATAGCTCGAGGTCAGCAGGTCCTTGTCCTTGCGCAGCTGCTCGGCGCTGTCTGAGGCCACCAGCTCGCCGTGTGACAGCACGCAGCCGCGATCTGCGATCTCCAGCGCCAGATGGACGTGCTGTTCGACCAGTAGGACCGCCGTTCCGTTCTCGTCGG
Source organism: Solirubrobacteraceae bacterium (assembly GCA_035693425.1). GTDB lineage: Bacteria > Actinomycetota > Thermoleophilia > Solirubrobacterales > Solirubrobacteraceae > Palsa-465. The sequence continues at coordinate 44,761 of DASSGR010000036.1, read as the reverse complement.
CCACGCGGCGCACCACCGGCAACAGCCGTTCGACGATCACCGGGGCAAGTCCGAGGCTGAGCTCGTCCAGGAGCAGCACCTTCGGCTTGCGGGACAGGGCGCGCGCGATCGCGAGCATCTGCTGCTCGCCTCCAGACAGCAGTCCCACCCTGCGAGATCCCAGGCTACTCATGGCGGGGAAGTGCTTGAACACGATCTCGTCGAGGTCGCCTTGCTGTACACCGTCCAGCCGGAAGTGCTCGGAGACCGTGAGCCCGTAGAAGATCCCCCGGTCCTGGGGGACCTGCACGATGCCGTTGCGCACCCGGGCGGTCGGCGCCATCCCCGCGAGGTCCTCGCCCGCGAGGCGCACGGCGCCGGCGACCGGCTTCAGCAGCCCGGAGATCGCCCTCAGCGTGGTGGTCTTGCCGGCGCCGTTGGCGCCGACCAGCGCCACCACTTCGCCCTCGCCGACCGACAGAGTGAGGTCGCGCACTACCGGCGGCCCGTCGTATCCGACGCTGAGGCCGTCGAGCTCGAGCATTACGGGATTGTCGGATCCCTTCCCGCCGCCACCCACGCGCGCGCGTGCTCGAGCTGGTGAGCCGGGCTGTCGAACGCAGTGACACGCCGGGCAGGCGGGTCGTCGGCTGACTCGCGGAACGATTGCGCGGCATTGCGCCGGAACTCGCGAGCCGAACAGCCGAAGGCTGCCCGGAACAGGCGACTGAAGTGCGGCAGGTTGGGCAGTCCCCAGCGGCTCGCGATCATCGAGATCGGCTCGTGCGCGAGTGCCGGGTTGATCAGGTCACGGCGGCAGCGGTCGAGCCGCGCCTTGCGGATCGACTCGCAGACGCTGAGCCCTTCCTCTCCGAACACCCGGTGCAGGTAGCGCCTCGAGATGAAGCATGAATGTGCGACCTGCTCGGGGTCCAGACCGGGATCGCCCAGGTTCGCTGCGATGTATGCCTGGGCGTGCAGCAGCAGTTCTGCCCGCGAGCGTGGCCGCGCGGGCGGCGCGGAAGCTTCGAGGTCGACGTACAGACGGCGCACGAGATCGATGACGTGCTCGGCCAGGTCGGCGTCGTCGCGGGAGATCGTTCCATCGGCGAGCCCGGCGGCGGCTCCACAGAAGAACTGCGCCGCCAGTCGCGGCAGCCCCCGGTCGCCGGGGATCCTGATCGCGGTGAGCCGGGAGAGCTGCGTAGCGTGCTTGCCGAGGGTGGCCTTCGGAAGCTTGAGGACCAGGAGGTCGAACGGCTCGGGGGCGCGGAAGATGGCCGGCTGCGAGGTGTCATAGCCGGTCATGTCGCCGGGCTTGAGCATCACCGTCCGGTGCTGCTGGGCGCCGTCGAGTTGGCCCCGCAGCAGGATCGAGAGGTGCAGGCACTCGGGGTCGCCGGCCGCGATGTCCGCCGGCGTGCGGCTCATCGTGTTGGACTCGGCGGCGATCCGGTAGAAGCCGACGCAGGACAGCCAATCGCCCCACATGCGGGCCGAGAACCGCTCGCTCTCGTCGCTCTGGATCTGGAGCGGGTGGTAGACGTCATACGAGGATTGCGCCCAGAACTCGACCCGGTGGGGCGGTGCAACCACGCCGGTGTCAATGAGCAATGTCATCGCCCACGCCGATCTGTGAGGATCGATCTCTCCCTCTCCGGAGCCGAGTTTTCACATTACCAGCGGGTTCGAAGGCTGTCGAACCGTAACCGGCAGCGTTGACACAGACTGACTGAGAACTTGTCGCTGAGCGCACAGCTGATGTCGGCGAGTTGAGCCTCAGCGCACACCTCCCGCGGGCCGCGGTTGCGGCCCATCACCGTGGCCATAGCATCGCGCCGAGCGGCACCCACCAGGGAGGAGCGGACATGGACAGAATCCTCGCTACCCACACCGGGAGCCTCACGCGGCCGCCGGAGCTGCTCGCGTTCCTCGCCGCCAGGGACCGTGGCGACTCCTACGACGAAGCTGCCTACGCCAAGACCCTGCAGGACGCGGTCGACGACGTCGTCCGCCGTCAGGTGGACGCGGGGATCGACATCCCCGACGACGGCGAGATGGGCAAGTCCAGCTGGATCACGTATCTGTACGAGCGCGTGAGCGGCCTGGAAGCCCGCCCGGTCACGCTCGAGGGCGCCAGCATGCTCCCGCCCAGCCGCGACCGGCAGGCGTTCCCCGGCGCCTACGCCCAGCTCGATGCGCTCGACGAGGCCGCGACGCGCGGCAGCAACATCGCACCCGACGGCAGCCAGGTCGAGGAGCGCCCGGACGTTAACCAGGCGATGTCCTGGGTGTGCACCGGGCCGCTGACCTACGACGGGACAGCCATTGCCCGCGACATTGCCAACTTCAAAGCCGCGCTCGAGGGACACGACGTCGTCGACGCGTTCCTCCCGGTCGTCGCGCCCGCCAGCGCCTACTGGCTGCACAACGAGTACTACGACTCCGAGGAAGAGTTCGTGTTCGCGCTCGCCGACGCCCTGCACGAGGAGTACAAGGCGATCGTCGACTCCGGCCTGCTGCTGCAGGTCGACGACGCGGTGCTGATGCACGAGGCCGACACGATGATGTCGCGCGGCGAGTCCTACGAGGACTACAGGCGCTGGGCCGAGCTCCGCGTCCGCGCGCTCAACCACGCGCTCGAAGGCCTCCCCGAGGACCGCATCCGGTACCACATCTGCTGGGGCAGCTGGCACGGCCCGCACGCGTTCGATCCGCCGCTGCGCGACATCGTCGATCTGGTCCTCCAGGTTCGCGCCGGCGTGTACGCGATGGAGCAGGCAAACCCGCGACACGAGCACGAGTGGCGCGTGTGGGAGGACGTCCAATTGCCCGACGGCAAGAAACTGATCCCCGGGGTGGTCACCCACCACACCAACGTGGTCGAGCACCCCGACCTCGTCGCCCAGCGGCTCGTGCGGCTGGCGAACGTGGTCGGGCGGGAGAACGTGATGGCGGGAACCGACTGCGGCTTCGCCCAGGGCGCCTTCATCCAGCGGGTACATCCGGAAATTCAGTGGGCCAAGCTCGCGGCGTTGTCGGAGGGGGCGCGGCTGGCGTCGCGGGAGCTTTGGGGTGCCAAAGCAGCGGTGTGAGCGAGCACCTTGGCGTGGCAGGGATGCGTTGACACATCTTCAGAGGAGGAGACACATGACCAGGGGAGCGCGTGGCGGGTTCGTCGGATTGGCGACACTGGCGGCAACCGTGATAGTCGCGACCGCCTGCGGCAGCAGCAGCAGCTCGAGCTCGACTTCGAGCAGCACCCCCGCCGGCGGTTCGAGTTCGACATCGACGCCTGCGGCTGCGCCGGGGACGGGTGGAGCGGGCAACAAGTCGGTGACCAACTACCTCAGCTACGTCGGCGGCAAGGCCGGCGCAGCCGACCAGTCGCTCCCGCCGGTGACCATCGGCTTCGTCAACCAGCAGGGCGGCCAGCAGCAAATCGGGCCGCTGGCCACGAACGGAGCGCAGATCGCCGTCAAGTACATCAACGCCGAGCTCGGCGGCATCGACGGCCATCCGCTCGTACTCAAGACCTGCTTCATCCGGTCGGCCGAGGAGGAAGGCACGACCTGTGGCCAGCAATTCCTGGCGAACAAGTCCATCTCGGTGATCGACGAGGGTGCGGTGGCGATCGGCGACCAGTCGTTCCAGTCCACGATCGGCGCGGCCAAGCCGGTGATCGTCGGCGTCGCGGTGACCCCGATCGACGGGGCCAAGGCGAGCAACGTGGTTCTGTTCGGCGACGCCACCCACGTGCTCGGCCCGTTCGGAACGTACGCCCAGCAGGTCCTGCACGCCAAGACCGCGGCGCTCGTGTACCCGAACATCGCGGGTATCACCCAGGGGGCGACGGCGATCTCCGACTCGCTGCAGAAGGTCGGCATCAAGGTCAAGAAAGTCGGCTACGACGAGAGCCAGACCGATCTGATCGGGCCGCTGACGAGCGCCGGCGCGACGACCGCGGACCTCGTGATCCCCTACAGCGACTCCTCGGGGTGCGTGAACCTCGCCAAGGGGCTCAAGCAACTGGGCATCACCGACACGAAGAAGATCCTGTCGGCGCCGCTGTGCCTGAACGGACTAGTGGCTGCCGGCCTCGGCGGCGACTTCCCGATCTGGAGCTACGCGATCGCCAGCTCTCTGTACGGCGATCCGACCGACCCGGGGATGCCGGCGTATATGAAGGTGATGGCCAAGTACGGGACGCCCGCCGTGGCCCCCGACCCGTGGGTGATCGTCACCTTCGGCCAGGTTCTGACCACCGCCAGGTTCCTGAACGAGCTCGGCTACGGCCACATCACCCCGCAGGCCATCCTGCAAAAGGCCAAGTCGTTCAAAGGCCCGGTGGCGCTCGGCGCGCCGGCCCTGGATTGCGGCAAGTACCCGGCCGCGCCGGGAATCTGCAACGACAGGACCCAGTTCTTCCAGTACAAGGGAAAGCACGCGTTCGTCAAGACCGCGGGATGGCTCCAGCCTCCGTCATGAGCGAGCGGAGCGACACCTGATGTGCCTGTAACGTGACCGAGCCCGGGAACTAGCGTGCAGCAGATCCTGCTGTTCAGCCTCCTCGGGCTCGGCTCGGGCGCGCTGATCGCGGGCATCGCGCTCGGCGTGGTGCTGACCTATCGCGGCTCGGGGATCATCAACCTGGCCACCGGCGGCATGGCGATGTTCGCCGGCTACGCGTTCTGGGCGCTGACCACGGATCTGCTGCACCTGTCGACGCTGCCGGCGCTGTTGGTCAGCCTGGTGATCGTGTTGGCGGTCGGCGCGGCGATCGAACTGGTCGCGTTCCGGCCGCTTCGGACGGCGCCGCCGCTGGCGAAGCTCGTCTCCTCGCTCGGGGTGCTGCTCGTGTTGCAGGCGTCGATGCTGCTCGCGTTCGGCACCACGGCGCAGCCGGAGCCAAGCGTGCTACCGCAGAACACGGTGAAGCTGCTCGGCGCCGTGATCCCGGTCGACCGGTTCATCCTGACCGGGATCGTGATCGTCCTGGCCGCCTCGCTGGCGGCGCTGTACCGGTTCACTCTGTTCGGGCTCGCGACCCGAGCAGCGTCCGAGAACGAAGTGTTCGCGATGCTGAGCGGGCTCTCGCCGAAACGGCTCTCGATGATCAACACGCTGCTCGCGTCGGCGATCGCCGGCGGCATCGGGATCCTCGCGGCATCGATCACACAGCTCGACACAGAGACGCTCCCACTCCAGATCGTCCCGGCGCTGGCCGCGGCGCTGCTCGCCGGCTTCACCTCGTTCGGGATCGCGTGCGCGGCGGGGATCGGCCTCGGGATCATCGGCTCGCTGCTCCAGTACGTCACGAGCCTTTCGTGGTTCCCGACCACCGGCGGCGTCGCTTTGCCGGGCGTGTACGAGCTTGTGGTGTTCGTCCTGATCGTGTTGTTCATGTATCTGCGGGGCGCCAGTCTGCCCAGCCGCGGGGAGCTTGTGGAGCAGCGCCTGCCCGAGGCGCCGCGCCCGCGTCGGCTGGCCGTGACCGCGCCCGCAGTGGCTGTGGTGTGCGCTGTCGCCCTCGTCGTGCTCCCGTTCGACTTCCGCGAGGCGCTCGTGAACACGATGATCGGGACGCTGATCGCGCTGTCCCTGGTGGTGATCACCGGGTACGTGGGCCAGATCTCGGTCGTGCAGCTGACGCTGGCCGGCGTGTCGGGGTTCACGATCTCCCATCTCGCAGTGAACGCTGGAATCTCGTTTCCGATCGCGCCGCTGCTGGGCGCCGGCGCGGCGCTGATCCTCGGACTGATCACGGCGGCCTCGGCGCTGCGCGTACGAGGGGTGAGCCTGGCCGTGGTCACGCTCGCAGCGGTCGTCGCGATCACGAACTTCGGCTTCATCAACACGACCTGGGGCGGCGGCCAGACCGGTTCACCTGTGCCCGAGCCGAAGCTGCTCGGACTCGATCTGGGACCGCGCGCCGGGTTCCGCGGACTCGACGGAAACCTCCCGAGCCCGGTGTTCGGCTGGGTCGTGCTGGCAGTGACCGTTGCGTTGTGCGTTCTCGTCGGGCTCCTGCGCCGGGGCTCACTCGGGCAGCGGATGCTCGCGGTGCGCTCCAACGAGCGCGCCGCCGCGGCGGCGGCGATCGATCCACGTGTCGTCAAATTCGTCGCATTCGGGATCAGTTCGGTGATCGCCGGTCTCGCCGGCGCGCTGTACGCGTACAACTTCAGCTCGGTCAGCGCCGACCGGTTCGATCCCTTCACCGCTCTGAGCCTGATCGCGTTCGCGTACGCAGGTGGCATCACGCTGATCTCGGGCGCCGTGTTCGCGGGCTTGATATCGACACAGGCGCTGTTCCCGTACGCGCTCGACAAGTGGCTGGGGATCAACGGGAACTGGTTCTTGCTGTTCGGCGGCGCGATCCTGATCGTGACGTTGATCCAGAACCCGGAGGGGGTGGCTGGCGCGTTCCACCGGCGCACGCACAAGCGTCCCGCGGTCGAGCGCAAGGGTTCCGCGCCGGCGGTTGCCGAGCCGCCGCCGCGGCCGAGCGCGCCTCGCCCGGAGCCTCAAACCGGCTCGGCGGTGTTGCGGGTCAACGGCTTGTCGGTCGCATTCGGAGGCGTCCACGCGCTGAGCGACGTCGACCTCGAGGTTCGGGAAGGCGAGCTGGTGGGGCTGATCGGCCCCAACGGCGCCGGCAAGACGACGCTGATCGACGCGGTCACCGGGTTTGTCCACTTCACCGGCACCGTCGAGCTCGATGGGCGCGAAGTCGGGCGCCTGGCGCCGTACGAGCGCGCGCGGCTTGGCCTAGGCCGGACGTGGCAGAGCACCGACCTGTTCGACGACCTCGACGTGCGCGAGAACCTGACCGTCGCGTCGCCGAAGGACATGGGCGAAGTGGAGGCCACCCTCGCGTCGGTCGGGATCGACGTGGCCGCTGAGGCGATGCCGGGCCAGCTGTCGCAAGGTCAGCGCAAGCTCGTCGGAATCGCACGCGCGCTGGCGAGCGGCCCGAGACTGCTGTGTCTCGATGAGCCGGCGGCCGGGCTGGACACGAACGAGAGCCAGCAGCTCGGGGCGCGCTTGCGTGAGCTTGCCGACCACGGACAGTCGACGTTGCTGATCGACCATGACATGGGGCTCGTGCTGACCATCTGTGACCGGGTCGTGGTGCTCGAGTTCGGAAAGGTGATCGCCGACGGCGCGCCGGACGTGGTGCGACGCGACCCCAGCGTGATCTCGGCCTACCTCGGGAGTGGCAGCCAGTCGGACGCGCTCACCGGCCCAAACGGTCGGGGAAGCCTGGCCCTTTGAGAGGGGCCGCGGCCGTGAAATCGGGCAAACCTTCACCTATGGAGCGATCGGCCTTCAGCTTTGTCCAGGACCGGGCGAGGTTTGAGGTGCTTCCGCTCGGCCGCAGCGAGGACGAGGCCAGGCGGCTCCCGCACCCTGTGCGCCTGACGGTCACCTGCTCGCCCAAGCACGGGCCCGATGAAGCGGTGGCGGTCGCCGGACGGCTGCACGCGGTCGGGCATGCGGTGACCGTCCATGTCGCCGCGCGAATGGTGCGTGACCGCGCTCACCTAGACGCGCTGCTCGCCGCGATGGCGCAGGCGGGCGCCGACGACCTGTTTCTGATCGGAGGCGACGCCGACCCGCCGCTGGGTGAGTACGCGTCGGCCGGGGAGCTGCTGCCGATCGTGGCCGAGCATCCACAGCGTCCGCAGACGATCGGCATCGCCGGCTACCCGGAGGGGCATCCGCTGATCTCAGACCAGGAGCTTGAGCGGGCGCTGGCAGAGAAGAGCAAGTACGCGGACTACGTGGCGACGCAGATGTGCTTTGACGCCCACATCCTGCTGCGATGGATCGCGGACCAGCGTCGGCTTGGACTAACGCTCCCGGTGTTGATCGGGATGCCGGGGAAGGTGGCGCGGCGGCGGCTGCTCGAGATGTCGGTGCGGATCGGCGTGGGGCCGTCACTGGCGTTCGTGCGCAAGCAGCGCGGCCTGCGCAGCTTGCTCTCGCGCCGCTCCACCGCGGACCGGCTGTACAAGGCTTTGGCCCCGGCGCTCGATGACTCCGAGCTGAACGTCCCCGGCTTCCATTACTTCACCTTCAACCAGCTGGTCGAGACGTGGGAGTGGTACTGCAAGCATCAGGGCGAATGCGAGCGCCGGTCGCCCGAGCCGGTCTCATCCGGCGTCTACGTACATCGCGAGGAAGGAGCAACGTCATGACGCCGAGCAACCTGCAGGAGGTACTGGACGAGTCCGGCAACATCGTCGAGCTGCTTCGCAACTCGCAGATCGGCGCCTACATCTACCCGGTCGTCCCCTACGAGTTCAGCAACTGGCGCCGCGAGCAACGCGCCTGGCGCGACACGGCCGTCCTGTTCGACCAGTCCCACCACATGGTCAACTTCTTCTTGAACGGCCCGGATGCCCGGAAGATGGTCTCCGACACGGCGATCAACAGCGTCGCGAACTTCCCGGTCAACATGGCCAAGCAGTACGTCCCGACGACGCCGACGGGGCACGTGATCGGTGACGGGATCCTGTTCCACCTCGACGACGAGGAATTTGTGTGGGTGGGTCGTGCCCCGGTCGCCAACTGGCTCAAATACCAGGCCGAGACGGGCGGCTACAAGCTCGACTTCGAGCTTGACGACCGCTCCCCGGGTCGGCCGTACGGCAAGGCGGTCACCAGGGCGTACTGGCGCTTCCAGATCCAGGGACCGAACGCCTGGCCGGTCATCGAGAAGCTCAACGGAGGCCCGGTCGAGCAGCTGAAGTTCTTCCGCATGGCTGAGATGAACGTGGCCGGCCAGCGCGTGCGCACGCTTCGACACGGGATGGCGGGCGAGCCGGGGCTCGAACTCTGGGGTCCGTACGAGACCTACGACAAGACCCGCGACGCGATCCTGGAGGCGGGGGCCGAGTTCGGGCTCCTTCCCTGCGGCGCGCGCGCGTACGCGTCCAACACGCTCGAGTCGGGCTGGATCCCGTCCCCTCTGCCGGCCATCTACACGGGCGAGGAGCTGCGCGGCTACCGCGAGTGGCTGGCCCCCAACAGCTACGAGGCGAACAACGCCCTCGCCGGCAGCTTCGTCTCAGACGACATCGAGGACTATTACCTGAACCCCTTCGAGCTGGGCTATTCCCACATGGTGAAGTTCGACCACGACTTCATCGGCCGCGACGCGCTGGAGCAGATCGATCCGGCCACGCAGCGCAAGAAGGTCACGCTGGCGTGGGACGCCGACGACGTCGCCCAGATCTTCGATTCGCTGTTCGACGTCGACGGCGAGAGCTATCAGTTCTTCGACCTGCCGATCGCCAACTACGGCGCCTCGAACTTCGACTCGGTGGTCGACGCCGACGGCACCGTCGTCGGGTACTCGATGTTCACCGGCTACAGCGCCAACGAGAAGCGCGCGCTGTCGCTGGCGACGATCGATCCCGAGATCGAGCTCGGGACCGAGGTGCATGTCGTCTGGGGTGAGCCCGACGGCGGCACTCGCAAGACGACGGTGGAGCCGCACAAGCAGATCAGCGTTCGAGCGATCGTTAGCCCCGCTCCGTACTCCGAGACCGCGCGCCTGGAGTACGCAGAGGGCTGGCGGACGGGCGCCCGGAGCTAAGGGGTCGCGATGAGGAGCACCGTCGCACACGCGGACTGGCCGGCGGCAACGGTCGCCGGGCTCCGCGAGCGGTGGAGCATCGAGCGCCACCCGTTCATGCGGCGGTGGTTCGAGGGCGAGCTGAGCGCTGTGGACCTGCAGCTGTTCGCCGGCGAGCAGTACCACGCGCTGCTGGCGCTCGAGCGCGCCGCCCGGCACGGCGCCGCGCTCGCCGACGGCCTGCTTGCCGAGCAGCTCGCCGGGTATGCCGACGAGCTCCAGGACGCGGTGGAGCTGTGGTGCGAGTTTGCGGTCGCGACCGGCTGGGGCGGGTCCGGCTGGTACTTCGGCCAGGACCCACTCCCGCAGACCATCGACTGCGCGCGCCTTCTGTCGGGCGCCGGCGATCGCCGTTGCCTGCACCTGCACCTGGCAACGATCTGTGCGTTCGAGTCCGCGATGGCCGAGCTCGCGCCGCTGCAGCTCGACGCACTCGTGCTCTGCTACGGATTCGACCACGCCTCCACCCGCTACTACGCGCTCGCGCCGGAACGCTCTGCCCACGCGGCACTCGTCGCCGAAGGTGCGATCACCAACCTCCTACCGATAACCTCGTCCTCCGCTCTGGTGGACCACGCCGAACTCATCTACCGCTCGTATCTGGATCTGCTCACCGGCGTGGGTGCGCTCGCGGAGGCCTGCGTCTGAGCATCTCCGCCTCGGATCAGGCGCACCGGGGTGCGCCGGGCACGATCCGGCTCCTGATCTCCTGCGCCGACCGCCCGGGAATCGTGGCCGCCGTCTCGCGGTTCCTGTTCGAGTACGGGGCCAACATCGTGCGCTCAGACCAGTACTCGACCGACCCCGAGGGAGGCACCTTCTTCATGCGGCTCGAGTTCACGCTGGCGCCTGAACGCCGCGGCGGGCTCGCCGAGCGCTTCGGGCTCTCGGTCGCCGAGCCGTTCGGCATGACCTGGCGCATCTGGGACTCTGCCGAGCGCAAGCGCGTCGCGGTGATGGTCTCCAGGTCCGACCACTGCCTCTACGACCTGTTGTGGCGGTGGCGGCGCGGCGAGCTCGAGGCGGAGATCGCGATGGTGGTCTCCAATCACACCGACTTGCAGGGCGAGGCCGAGCGCTTCGGGCTCCCCTACCACCACATCCCGGTGACCAAAGACACCAAGCCCGAGGCCGAGGCCAAGCTGCTCTCGACGGTCGACGGCCGCTGCGATCTGATCGTGCTCGCCAGGTACATGCAGATCCTGTCGGGCGAGTTCTTGACGCGGGTGCGCGTGCCCGTGATCAACATCCATCATTCGTTCCTTCCGGCGTTCGCCGGCGCCGCGCCCTACGAGCGCGCCAAGGAGCGCGGCGTCAAGTTGATCGGCGCGACCGCGCACTACGTCACCGAAGAGCTCGACGCTGGCCCGATCATCGAGCAGGGCGTCACGCGCGTGAGCCACGCCGATGATGTCGCCGCGCTGGTTCAGAGCGGGGCGGAGATCGAGCGCACCGTGCTCGCGCGAGCCGTGCAGGCGCACTGCCAGGATCGCGTGTTGCGCCACGGGAATACGACCGTGGTGTTCTAAGCGCCGAACCTCAAAGACTCATTGAGGAGAGTGGATGAGGGCGGGTCGCGCGCCGAGGAGGGGCATTGCACGACAACCGGCACGGCTCGGCCCAAGTGTGTCGTGTGGACCACCGTATGCGGTGGCTGACACGGATCAGCTCGCCGGTCTCGCCGCGATTGTCGCGTCGTGCCCCCTTCCGGACCCGATCGCCTCGTCATCCTCTTCGGGCGATTCGCGGCCGCGGATGCCCGGATAGCGTCTCCGCGTGACCACCACCGGAGACCGCGCCGCGACCGGCCCAGGGATCGTGCTGCTGACGCTGGCAGCAGGCCAGTTCCTGATGACGCTCGACAGCTCGGTGATGAACGTGTCGATCGCGACCGTCGCCAAGGACGTCGGCACGACGGTCACCGGGATCCAGACCGCGATCACGTTCTACACGCTGGTGATGGCGTCGCTGATGATCACCGGCGGCAAGCTCGGCCAGATTCTCGGCCGCAAGCGGGCGTTCGGGATCGGCTGCATCATCTACGCCTGCGGGTCGTTCGTTACCGCGATCTCGCAGAGCCTCACCGTGCTGATGGTGGGGTGGTCGTTCCTTGAGGGGGTCGGCGCCGCGCTGATCCTGCCGGCGATCGTGGCGCTCGTGGCCTCCAACTTCGGGCCGTCGGAGCGGCCGCGGGCCTACGGGCTCGTCGCTTCCGCGGGCGCGATCGCCGTCGCGGCCGGCCCGCTGATCGGCGGTCTGTTCACGACGTACGCGTCGTGGCGCTGGGTGTTCGTGGGCGAGGTGCTGATCGTGCTGGCGATCCTCGCGGTCGGCCGGCGGATCGCCGACGCCCCGCCCGACACTCGGCCGAGGCTTGATCTCGGAGGCACGGCGCTGTCCGCGCTGGGGTTGGCTCTGGTCGTGTTCTCGATCCTCAAGGCCGGCTCCTGGGGCTTCGTCACGCCAAAGCCCGACGCCCCGACATGGCTCGGCCTGTCCCCGGCCATCTGGCTGCTGCTCGGCGGCGGGGTCGTCCTGTTGCTGTTCTTCGCCTGGGAGAACCGGCAGCTTCGTCGCGGCGCCGAGCCGCTGGTTGACCCGTCGATTCTGCTCAACCGGACGCTCCGGTCAGGGCTGACCGGCTTCTTCTTCCAGTACACGATCCAGGCGGGGCTGTTCTTTGCGGTGCCGCTGTTTCTGTCGGTGGCGCTCGGCTTGTCGGCGATCGACACCGGCGTGCGCCTGCTGCCGCTGTCGCTCACGCTCCTGCTGGCCGCGGCGGGCATCCCCAAGCTGCGCCCCAACGCCAATCCGCGCCGCGTAATCGAGTTCGGGTTCGTGGCGTTGTTCGCCGGCATCGTGGTGTTGGTGGGCGCGCTGGATGCGGGCGCAGACGCCAGCATCGTCACCTGGCCGATGCTGCTGGCCGGGCTCGGGATCGGGGCGCTGGCGTCGCAGCTGGGCAGCGTGACGGTGTCATCGGTTCCCGACGAGCAGAGCGCCGAGGTGGGGGGTCTGCAGAACACCGTCACGAACCTCGGTGCGTCGATCGGGACCGCGCTCAGCGGCGCCGTGCTGATCTCCGCACTGACAGCGTCGCTGATCACGGGCATCCAGAACAACCCCGCGATCCCCGCGGATCTAAAGGCCCAAGCCAAGACCCAGCTGTCGAGCGGCGTCCCGTTCCTGTCCGACAACGACCTCCAGGCTGCGCTGGAGAAGGGCGGCGTGCCCAAGCAGACCGCCGACGAAATCGTCAAGGAGAACAAGACGGCGCGCCTGGATGCGCTGCGGTCGTCGCTGTCGGTGATTGCGGTGATCGCACTGATGGCGCTGTTCTTCGGCCTCAGGCTCCCCACCGCTCAGCCTGCCAAGGCCCGACCGACTTGATCCTCCGGATCGCGGTACCGAAGCGGTACCATCGGATCGTGGCGATGAACCTACGCCTCACTGAAGGCGAAACCGAGGCGCTGCGTCGCAAGGCAGCCGAGGAGGGACGGTCGATGCAAGAGGTCGCGAGGAGCGCGATCGCTGAGTACGTGTCCGGCCGGCCCCAGCGTCTGCGCGCCGCGATCGACAAGGTCCGCACCGAGGACGCCGAGCTGCTTGACCGGCTTAGCCGGTGACGGACGCGCCGCTCGACTATCTGAGCGAAGCCGATCTGCTCGACATCGCTGTGGGCATCATCGGCGACGTGGGCGTTCGGGATCGCGGTCTGCTGGTGTCTGCCGCCGCGCGTCCGCGAAGCAGCGCCTTCGGCGAGGATGCCTATCCGACGTTTGCGGCCAAGGCGGCCGCGCTGATGCATTCGATCGCGCGCAACCACGCTCTCATCGACGGCAACAAGCGGCTGGCTTGGGCAGCCACTCGGATCTTTTGTCTGCTCAACGGGCGCGACCTGAACTTCAGGGTCGACGAGGCAGAGGCGCTCGTCGTGGCGGTCGCTCGGGGTGATCTGGAGGTTCCCGAGATAGCGGCATCGATCGAGACGCACCTCGTGTAAACGCCCGCGGCGGGACCCCACTTGTGGCGTGGGGTCCCGCGATATGAGCGAGGGTTAAGCGGCGCTCGTCGCCGAGTCCGGACTTCCGAGGAGGTCCTTGTTCTCCGGGACGAACTTGCTGGCCATGAACGTGGCGCCCTGCGGGTCGGCGATCACCGCCATACGGACCCACGGCGCATCGAACGGCCCGGCCAGGACCTTCCCGCCCAGCTCGACGGCGCGCTCGGCGATCCCGTCGGCGTCGTCGACCGCGAACGTCACGCTCCAGTTGGCGGGCATGTCGGGTCGGTCGTCGGTGATCGGGTTGATGCTGGCGACGACGTCGAGGAACCGCTCAGGTGCGCCGACCTCCGCGACCATCTTGCGAAGCCCCGGAGTAGCGCGCTCGAGGTAGTCGCCGTAGCCCGGCAGCGTCCACATCTCGGCGCCGCCGTCGAGCGTCAGCGTGTCCCAGCCGAACACCGCGCGATAGAACGGCTTCGCGGCCCCCGGGTCGCGCGTGTTCAGGCCGTTGAAGTTGAGCGCACCGTGCTCGTTGACGACGCGTGCGCCTCGGTGGCGGTTTGCCTGCCACACGCAGAACACCGCTCCCTCGGGATCGGCGAACACCGCCATGCGGCCGGCATCCATCACGTCGAACGGCTCCATCAACACGTTGCCGCCCGCGTCGCGGACCTTCGACGCGGTGTCGTCGGCGCTGTCGACCCATACGTAGGTGTTCCAGAGCGCCATCGGCGGCGCCCCTTCGGAGATCGAGCTGATCGCAGCCACGTCGCCGCCGCGGATGCGGCCGATGTAGTAGTGGACGTCCGATCCCGCCGGCATCGCGTCCTCGAGCTCCCACCCGAACAGGCCCCCGTAGAAGGTGGCGGCGGCTTCGGGATCAGGCTGCGTCGTGTCCACCCAGCAGGGGACGCCGGGGATGTATCCATCTCGCTCGGCCATGGTTCTCTCCTTCCGGTCGCTGTAGTGACGGCCACGGTATCCCGGGATTAGGTCAAGATCGGTCCTCGATCTCGCTCCACGTCACATCCCTGGACGCTACTTCGTCCTAGCCTCGAGAACTGAAAACACAGGAGGACTGAAATGAGCAACAAGATCCCAGCCGACCGCATGCAGCTGGCGGAGCTCGCGCCGAGGGGCTATGCGGCGATGTTCAGGCTCTCGAGCACGATCAAGCTCGACCAGCAGATTCGCGAGCTGATCGACATTCGGGCGTCGCAGATCAACGGTTGCGCCTTCTGCCTCGATATGCACTGGAAGGACGCGCGCGCGTCCGGTCAGTCCGAGGAGCGCCTGTACATGCTCAGCACCTGGCGCGAAAGCTCGCTGTACACCGAACGCGAGCGCGCCGCCCTCGAGCTATGCGAGGCGATGACGCTGATCACCAAGGAGCAGGTCCCCGACCACGTCTGGGAGCGTGCGAGCGCGGCATTCGAGGAGTACGAACTGGGTCAGCTCGTGTTCGCGATCACCACGATCAATGCCTGGAACCGGCTCAACATCGCCACGCTGCTGCAGCCGGGCCACTACGAGCCCGGGATGTTCGAGCAGGGGACCACGGCGCGCGCCGACGGCAAAGCGCCTTCGGTCGAGGTCGGAGGAGCGGCGTCGTCGTGATCCAGCCTGCCGCGGAACAACAGCTCGCCACGGAGTTCGCACAGCTGCGGCCGTATCTCCTGCGCGTCGCCTACAGCCACCTCGGGAGCCTGAGCGAAGCCGAGGACCTGGTGCAGGAGGCGTGGATTCGGCTCGAGCGCACCGACCGCGCGGAGCTTCGCAACCTGCGCGCGTGGCTCACCACGGTCGTGAGCCGCCTCGCGCTGGACGCGCTCACGTCGGCGCGCTCACGCCGCGAGCGCTACGTCGGCCCGTGGCTGCCCGAGCCGCTCGTGCAAGCCGACCCTGACGAGGCCGATCCGGCCCGCCGGGTGGACCTCGATGAGTCGGTGAGCATGGCGCTGCTCGTCGTGCTCGAGTCGCTCTCGCCCGCGGAGCGCAGCGCCTTCCTGCTCCACGACGTGTTCGGATACTCGTTCAACGAGGTCGCCCAGATCGTCGGACGAACTCCGGCGGCGGCTCGTCAGCTCGCCACGCGCGGCCGGCACGCCGTCGAAGCTCGCCGGCCGCGGTACCCGGCCGGCCTCGAGCAGCAGCGCGAGGTCGTGTCCGCCTTCCAGGCGGCAGCACAGAACGGCGATGTCGGATCGCTGATCGAGTTGCTGGACCCGGCCGTCACGTTCCGCAGCGACGGCGGCGGTGTGGTCAACGCCGCGCGCACGGTGTTCTCGGGCGCAGAGCGCGTCGCGCGCATCTTCATCGCGATGGCCGGGCACTTTGGCGACCAGTTCCGGATGCGTCCAATCGTCGTCAACGGCGCGCCAGGCCTGCTGCTCGAGACCGGCGAGTACCCTAGCGTGATCGCGTTCAACGTCGACCAGGGCCGGATCAGCGAAATCGACGTCGTGCGCAATCCCGAGAAGCTCGGGACGGTGCTCGGGTCAGGGCGATGACGCCGCCTCAGCCGCCGGCGACGGTGCTTGGACCGCCGGCGGCGCCCGCAGCTCAGCGAGGTGATCGTGCACGCGGACGGCCGCCGACACGAGCGGCGCGGCGAGGATCAGACCGGCCATGCCGAACAAGGTGCCGGCTGCGATCGTGACGCTGAACACGACCAGCGGATTAAGCCGGAGGGTCGCGCCGTACACGATCGGCTGGATCACCTGCTGAAGCGGTCCGTTCGCTAGGAAGATGATCACCGCCATGATGATCGCCGTGGTCGTGCTCTCGTCGCCCAGCGCCAGCAGGAAGACGAATATCCCGGCTACCCAGGCGCCGACGATCGGCACGTAGCTCCCCAGAAACGTGACGAGCGCGATCGTGCCGAGCAGCGGCAAGCCGAGCACGAGCGCGCCCAGCGTGACGACCGCCGTGTTGAAGGCGCCGACGATCGTCAGCCCGAAGAAATAACGGCGCAGCGCCTGAACGATGTCGCCCGTGACGATCCTCGCCTCGGCGGGGCGCATCCCCATGTGCCGCTCGATCCAGCGGCCCATCGTCGGCCCGTCCTTGAGCAAGAAGAACGAGCTGAAGACCGTGAAGCCGAGGAACACGACCAGGGATGTGAGGCCGGAGATGCCGCCCGCCACGCCCTTGAGGAGCGTGCGGCCGATGTCCGGCACCGCCTTCTTTATGTCCTTGGCGGCGTCCGAGGCCGAGGTGATCCCAAGGTCCTGTGCCCAACCCTGGATCCGGTCGACGGCATGGGACAGAAGCGCATCGATGTGCGACGCCTGGGAGCTGATCCCACCCAGCACGAGCCCGACGACGAGCACCGTGAGCGCCGCGAGCCCGAGCGTCACCACGCCGGCGCCGGCGACCCGCGGCCAACGGCGGCGTTCCAAGCTGTCAACCAAGACGCCACCCACGGCGCCGATCACGGCACCCGCGATCAACGGCCCGACGATGCTCGAGGTCAGCGAGAGCAGCCAGACAGCGGCGACCACGACGAGGGCCATCCCGACCACGAACCAGGCGCCGATGCCCCATCGGCGAAACCAGGCCGGGAAAGACCCGACGGTCAGATCATCCTCGCGCACGCACGCGAAATGAAACCGTCCGTCCCGGATGATTCGCCAGGAGGGCTATCAGTGCGTGAGGAGCGCCTTGACGATCACGATCGAGAGACCGAGCGCGAGATTGACGCCGACGCTGGCGATCGTCCCCGCCGTGCTCAGCTCCTCGAGGCGCGCGAAGCGGATGCCCTGGACGGTGAGCGTCGCGACGCCGACCCCGACCGCCAGCCACAGCGCGGTGCGAGCGTGGAAGAGCCCGAGCGCGCCGAGCACGACGACGAACACCGGGAGCACCGCGGCTCGGACGATCGCGGCCTCGTGCCGCGCGATTTCGGCGAGCTCGCGAAGAGTCAGACGGCGCCCGGCGGTGACGCTCTCGCCGAGCCCGTGCGAGTAGACGTGGGCGACCCACAGCACCCCTGATGTGACCGCCGCGATCACCGCGACGCTCCACAGGTTCGGCTCGATGGCCTTCGCGCTGCCGGTGATCGCGGCGAGCACGACGATGGTTCCGTAGACGGTGCCGCTGATCGTCCGACGGTTTCCGAGAAACAGTGCCTCTAGGTTCATGGCCGCATGATCGCCGGTAAACCGCCACTTTTCGGTGCAAGTGAGGGAAACGGCGCATTTGTTTGTATCCGTGTGTAGGGTTCGCGCGCTTTCGACGACGGCCCGCTGAAAGCGAAAACTTCTACGTGTGTGGGGAGGGTGTGCATGCGCCTGATCGGATGGTGCCCGCAGTCGACCGCTAGTCGCGTCAGCAGGATGCTGTTGTTGTGCGGGCTGCTGTCGTTGACCGTCTGCGCAGCAGCTGCCCGCGCCGCCGTCCCGCTCACGGTGCTGAGCAACGACCCCTACACGAACACGACGAGCTTCCACCAGGCAGAGGTCGAGCCGGCCTCGTTCGCGGCCGGGTCGACGGTCGTCACGGCAGTCCAGGCCGGTCGCTTCCCTGACGGCGGGTCATCGAACATCGGGTGGGCGACGTCGACCGACGGAGCCAGCACCTGGAAGAACGGGTTCCTACCGGGGACGACCGTGTACGCGAAGCCCGCCGGCCCCTACGCCGCCGTCAGCGACGAGGCGGTCGCGTTTGATGCCAAGCACGGTGTCTGGATGATCGTCATGGACGGACTCGACCCCAACTATGCCGGCATCGCCGCGATCGTCAGCCGGTCCACGGACGGTGGCCTCACCTGGGGCAATCCGGTAACCGTCCAGGCATCGACCACTCAAAACATCGACAAGACCTGGATCGTGTGCGACAGCCATGCCAGCTCCCCGTACTACGGCAATTGCTACGCCGAGTGGGACGACATGAACCACAACCAGCAGCTGCACATGGCCGTCTCCAAGAACGGCGGCCTCACCTGGACGCAGTCGACGGTGCCCAATGCCCCCGCAGTGATCGGAGGGCAGCCGGTGGTGCAGCCGAGCGGCAAGGTCATCATGCCGATCCAGCAGGCCGGCAACATCGTTTCGTTCATCTCGTCCAACGGGGGCAGCAGCTACACCGGCCCCTCAACGATCGCGACCCTCTCGTTTCACACCGAGGCGGGCAGCTTCCGCTCATACCCGCTCACCTCGGCCGGGACCGACAGCACCGGGAAGGTGTACGTGGCTTGGATGGACTGCCGTTTCATCGCCAACTGCACGGCCAACGACATCGTCTACAGCACGTCCACCGACGGTACCCACTGGTCGGCGGTCACGCGGATCCCGATCGACACGACGACCAGCGGCGTCGACCACTTCCTTCCCGGGCTCGCCGTCGACCCGGCCACTTCCGGTGCGACGACCAAGCTCGCCCTCACCTACTACTACTACCCGGTGAGCAACTGCACCGAGTCGACGTGCCAGCTCGACGTCGGCTTCGTGCGTTCCAGCAACGCGGGCGCTACCTGGACCGCGCGTCTGCAGTTGGCTGGTCCAATGACTATGAGCCGGCTTCCAGACACGTCGCTCGGGTACATGATCGGCGATTTCGTCTCGACGGCGTTCGTCACCACCAGCGCCGGCGACGCGCCGACGTCGTTCTTCGAATCGGCTTTGGCGGTCTCGGGCAAGACCTGCACGCTCGGCGACAACAGCTCCTGCCGGCAGCGGACGGTCGCCCACAAGACTGCGCCGTGACGGTCTAAGCCAAAGCTGACAAAACCACCCCGATGCTCCCGTTAAGGGAGCATGGCCAGGTTCCGTTGGGCATCTGTGCTCATTACCGTGGCGGCGTCGCTCGTGCTTGCGAGCGCGGCGGCCGCCGAAGGGGTGACTAACGCCGGCGATGACCTGCGGACGGGCTGGTATCCGGACGAGAGGGGGCGATCACGCCGCAGTTGGTGAGCGGCGGCACCTTCGGCCAGCTGTGGTCGGCGCCGGTCAACGGCCAGGTCTACGCCCAGCCGCTGCTGTCGCCGACGGGGACGCTCATCGTCGCCACCGAGAACGACAAGGTCTACGGGCTCAATCCGGCCACGGGCGCGCAGCAATGGACGAACGACCTGGGAACGCCCTGGAACCCGGCGGACATCGGATGCGGCGACATCGCGCCCTCGATCGGGACCACCGCCACCCCGGTGATCGACCCCACCACGAACACCGTCTACCTGACCCACAAGACGTACGTGTCCGGGTCGGCGGCCTGGTTCATGGACGCACTCGACAGCAGCACCGGGCACGAGCGTCCCCGATTCCCGGTGAGGCTCGGCGGCACCGCCGACAACAACGCTGCCATTTCTTTTCTGGCCTCCAACGAGCAGCAGCGACCCGGCCTGCTGCTGATGGGAGGCGTCGTTTACGCCGGGTTTGGCGGTCACTGCGACGTCGGGCCGTATCAGGGATGGGTGTTCGGCGTGTCCACGGCGGGAAACATCACCGCAAAGTGGGTCGACACCAACGGTGCCAACGGCGCGGGCATCTGGCAGTCGGGCGTCGGACTCGGATCGGACGGGCCGGGCTCGATTCTGCTCACCACCGGCAACGGCGGGGCGCCGACCACGCCCACGCCGGGCACTTCGCCGCCGGCCAGCTTCGGCGAGACCGTGGTGCGCCTCCATGTCCAGCCCGACGGCTCGCTCAAGCCGGTCGATTTCTTTGCGCCGTTTGACGCTGGGCAGCTAGATGTCTTCGACGGAGACTTCGGCTCGGGTGCGCTCGTAGGTCTTCCCGACGCGTATTTCGGCACGGCGGCGATCCCTCACCTGGCCGTAGCCGTCGGCAAGGAAGGCTACGTCTACCTGCTGAATCGCGACCACCTCGGCGGCTATGACCAGGGTCCCGGCGGGGGCGACGACGTCGTCCAGCGAACCGGCCCACGCGGTGGCGTGTGGGGACGACCCGCGGTCTGGCCGGGCGACGGAGGCTACGTGTACATCCCCACCTCCACCGGACAGAACGGCGGCGGGCTCTTCGACGTCTACAAGTACGGGTTGTCGGGCACGGAGACGCCTGCCCTGTCGCTGGTCGCGACCTCTCCCGACGTGTTCGGTTGGGGAAGCGGCCCGCCCGTCATCACCTCCGACGGGACGACGTCAGGAAGCGCGCTCGTCTGGACGATCTGGAGCACCAACAGATCGGGGGCCGGCGGCCAGCTGCGCGCATATGACCCGGTGCCGGTCAACGGGCAGCCCGTCCTGCGCTACAGCGCCCCGATCGGGACCGCGACCAACTACAGCATCCCGGGCGTCGGCGCCGGACGCCTCTACGCCGGCACGCGCGACGGCAAGGTGCTCGCGTTCGGCTCGCCGGTCAGCCAACCGCTCGGTGGATCCGGGCTGTCGTTCCCGCGTACGACGATCGGCGCGAGCAATCCCCCGACGTTGACGCTTACCCTCACCGCCGACCGCGACCTCACCCTCTCGAGCCTCGCCTCCTCGTCGGACCAGTTCACACTCGGCACGGCGTCGCTACCGCTGCCGGCAACGCTGGCGACCGGGCAGAAGATCTCGGTCCCGGTCACGTTCTCACCGACACAGACCGGCCTGCTCGGCGGACAGGTCAACGCGCAGACCGACGCCGGCGAGGTGTCGTTCGCCCTGTCGGGAACCGGACAGAGCGCGTCGGCCGAGCTCCAGGCGAGCACGCCGCTCGTGTCGCTCGGCGGCACGGCGGTCGGCGGTCACCTCGGCGGCACCGCGACGTTCACCAACGTCGGCGCCACGACCCTGACGATCAACGCGGTCCACCTTCCGGGCGCGCCGTTCACGGCGACCGGGGCGCCGAGCGCCGGAGACACGCTTGCACCGGGCGACTCGATCACCGTCGAGCTCGCGTTCGACCCCACCAAGGTCGGGCAATTCGCGGACGCGATCGAGCTCGATACGACGGGCGGCGACGAGCAGGTCGGCGTCTCGGCCACGGCGGGCCTGCCCGGCCTGCTGGCGTTCTCCGCCGACGCCTTGGACTTCGGTGCGACCCCGTTCGGCAGCAGTGCCGGCAAGACGTTCACGATCACCAACACGGGCGGGACGAACGTCACGATCACGAAGTCCAAGCCGCCGTTCGGAGGAGCGTTTGCGCCTACCACCTCACTGCCGGAGGGCACGACGATCGCGCCGGGCCAGACGCTGACCGAAGGCGTCGCGTTTGAGCCGAGCGCCCTGGGGCCGTTCACGGGGACGTGGGAGATCACCGGCGACGACGGCTCGGGCCTTCACGAAGCGCGCCTCACCGGGATCGGCGTCGCTGCGGCCCCGCCGGGGGGACCGGGGCCCGTAGGCGACACCGGAGGGTCAAAGCCGGCAGGCGGGAACCACGTCAGCAAGGCGCTGATCGCGCCGAAGATTGTGCCTGCCAGGTCGAGCACGACCGCGGTCCGCAGCGTCTACATCACCTACACGGCCGACGCCGCCACCACCAGCCGGTTCGCGCTTGCGCGCAGGACCGGCGGTCGTCTGCAGCGGCACCGGTGCGTGGCACCTACCGCGCACAACGGCACCGCGCGCGCGTGCACGCGGTTCGTGAGCGTCGCGGCCTTCACTCACCGCGACCGCGTCGGCACCAACCGGGTGCGCCTCACCGCGCACGTCCCCGCCGCAAAGCTCGTGCCGGGGATCTACCGCCTGCGCGCGGTGCTGACCGACGCCGCGGGGCGCCGCCACACGTTCTACGCGCTGCTCCGGGTCGTGGGGCGCCGGCACACGCCGGCTACGCGTTCCGCACGCTGAAACCCGAGCGACTCGTACAGGCCGAGCGCATGGTAATCGGGCTCGGCCGCGATCACGAAACGCCTGACGCCGCGGTTGGCGGCGCGGCCCGCGGCCTCGACGACGAGGCGCGAGCTGATCCCCCTCCGACGGTACGCGGCGGCGGTGTCGACGGCCTGAAAGCGCCCCCGCTCGCCGGTGACCACGATCCCGCAGGCGGCGACGACCTCGTCGCGGTCCGGGTACATCGCCACGTACCACGCGCCGCGGCCAGCACGGAACATGACGCGAAGGTCCTCGAGCCGTCGCCCGATGAACTCGCGGTAGGCCTGCTCCTCGATGAACTCGTCGCGCGAGGCGACCTGCAGCTCAATCGCCTGGTCCCACAGGTCTCGGTCCTCGCCGGGCTGCGGGTCGAGCTCCCGGATCACCACATCCCGGTTCGCGCGCGCGTGCATCCGCAGCCCATCAGGGTCGGCGACCAGCCCGACCACCTGATCGAGCTCGTAGCCGCGCGACACGAACTCCTCGCGCCCGCTGCCGAGCGCTCCGTCCACTCGATCCCAGGCCAGCGTCACGTGCTCAACCCGCGGGTTCTCCCCGAACTCGACTCCAAACAGGCGCTCCCATCGCTCTCCGTCCCCCGGCTTGGGGGCGTCGTCGAACAGCAGCAGGTTGCCCCACCAGTGCGCCGGGTTGCCCGGTGACCGAACCACCAGATACCCGTCGCGGCGTTCGACGACGTGGTCGACCGGCAGCACGTCGTAATCGGTCGCCCACACCAGAGACCTTGGAACGGTATTCGCGGTTACACCCGACATCCCGACCAGGCGGCTAGCCTCTCATAATCCCGACCGCTGTGGTAGAACTTAGGGCGGCCTAATTAGGCCTTCCTAACCACCAGGAGCCGGACAGTCATGACTTTTGCCGAAACGGGATTGCTGGGGGCGATCGCGGGATTCACGATCTTCCTCGGCCTCCCGGTTGGGCGCCTGGGCCGGCTCGACGACCGCGCGCGTGTCGCGCTGGCGATGTTCTCGGTCGGGATTCTGGCGTTCATCTTCGTCGACGTGACCGGGCATGGCCAGGAGATCGTCGACTCGGCGCTCAGCAGCTTCAAGGACCACAAGACCAGCTTCGGTCATGTCCTGGGACTGTTCGCCCTGCTGGCCGTCGGCTTCACCGCCGGCACCGCGGGCATCTCGGCGATCGAGCGATACCTCCGGCGGCGCACGGTGGCCCCGCCGATCGCGGGCGGCGAGGCCGCGGCGGCCCTCGCCACCGACGACTTGGCGAAGTACGAGTTCGAAGCACGGCGCGCCGCGCTGCGGAGCGGGATGACGATCGCGTTCGCGATCGGCCTGCACAACTTCGCCGAAGGGCTCGCGATCGGCGTGTCGGCGAAGACCGGCGCGATCGGGCTCGCGACCGTGCTGATCATCGGCTTCGGCCTGCACAACGC
Organism: Solirubrobacteraceae bacterium; assembly: GCA_035693425.1. Classification (GTDB taxonomy): domain Bacteria; phylum Actinomycetota; class Thermoleophilia; order Solirubrobacterales; family Solirubrobacteraceae; genus Palsa-465. The sequence goes on along the minus strand of DASSGR010000036.1, from coordinate 20,955 downwards.
GACTGAGGGCTTCGGGATCGTCGGCCCCCTCGGGAATGTGCGTCCCTCCTGGAGGTGGCTCCTGCTTGCCGGTCTCGTCGGAGGCGGACCCACGTTCGTCGGCACGATCGTCGGCTACCAGGTCCACTCGGATCCGCTCGAGCTGTGCTTCTACGCCCTCGCCGGCGGCGCCATCCTCTACGTCGTCGGGGAGATCTGGACCGCCGTGCGCAGGTACGGCTATCGCACGCTCGGCCTCTACTTCCTGGCCTTCGGCTTCCTGATCGGCGTCGCCACAGACCTGATCGTCACGTACGGCGGCGCCTGAGCTTCGCGCGCCGGTCCGCTTGGCCGACAATCCTCCGGCCACCGCTGCTAACGCAGCCAGACCGAGGAGGACGATCGTGCGCAAGCTTGCATTGGCCAGCATCGCCGGAATGCTCATCGGGGGAGCGGTCGTCGCTGCCGTCGCCTCGTCGGCGGCGACGGTATCCGCGGTGGCCGCGCGCTTGACGCTGGGCTCGCCCAGCCATCCGCAGGGCGTAAAGCTGACGACGGTCCTGAGCTGGCAGGGACTGACCCCAGCCAAGGCGCCGACGATCAACAAGATCGACCTGTGGTTTCCGACGGGTACCCGCTACAACGGCGCGAGCTACCGGTCGTGCTCATACGCGCGGCTGAACGCCGCTGGCCCTTCGGCCTGTCCGAAGAACTCGGTCATGGGATCGGGAACGGCCACGGCGTTTGCCGACACCGTCGTCACCCGCCCGCGCATCACCGTCGTCAACGGCGGCAGCGATCGCGTGTACTTCTACACGGTGCTGAACAACCCGGCGCGCGTGCAGGTGCCGGTGATTGGACAGATCACTCGGCTACGGGGCATGTTCGCCTACCACCTCAGCGCCACGATTCCACCCCGCCTGCTGGTCGTGGCCGGCGTGCCGATCAGGTTCACCGCCCTTCAGGTCAGCGCGGGCAGAGGGACCTGGCTCGCGATAACTGCGCCTCCGTCCGGCATCAAGATCGTCACCTCGTTCAGCGACGGCACGAAGATCACGGGCATGATCGGGGTCCAGGACATCTGACCCCTCCTACGAAGGTCGTAGCCCCAATCATCATCGGGTAGGAGCGCGAACACGGCCTGCGGCCGATGCCCAACAGCCTGCCCGATCGTAGGTTGGTGGCATGTTCACATCCACGCTTCGCACCCGCAAGGCCGCACCCTCCGCCACCGCCGTCACGCTCCGCGACGTCCGCAAGGTGCATGGCCGGGGAGAGGGAGCGGTGGTCGCCCTCGATGGGGTCAGCGCCCAGCTTGCCCCGGGGTCTTTCACCGCCGTGATGGGCCCGTCGGGCTCCGGCAAGAGCACGCTCCTCAACGTCGCCGCCGGACTCGATCGGCCCACCTCCGGCACCGTGTCGCTCGGCGACATCGATCTGACCCGCCTCAGCGAACGCCGGCTCACGCTGCTGCGGCGCGAACGGATCGGGTTCGTCTTTCAGGCCTTCAACCTGCTGCCGTCGCTCACCGTCGCGCAGAACATCGCGCTGCCGCTGCGGCTCGACGGTCGCCGGCCGAGGCGCTCGACGGTCCGTGAGATCGCCGCGCGGGTCGGCCTCGACAAGCGTCTGCGCAACCGCCCCTCGCAGCTCTCCGGCGGGCAGCAGCAACGGGTCGCGATCGCCCGGGCGCTGATCACGCGCCCCGAGGTCGTGTTCGCCGACGAGCCGACCGGAGCGCTGGACACCCACACGGGACGCGACGTCCTGGAGCTCCTGCGCGAGCTCGTCGACGAGGACCGACACACGGTGGTGATGGTCACGCACGATCCCGTCGCGGCCGCATATGCCGACCAGGTCGTGATGCTTGCCGACGGTCGCCTGGCCGGGACGCTCGACGCGCCCACCGTCGACGAAGTTGCCGAACACCTCGCACACCTGGGGAGCTGAGCCATGTTGCGTCTTGCCATCACCAGTGCTCGCGGCCGCCTCGGGACGTTCACCGGCGCCCTGGTCGCGCTGTTCACGGCGTCCGTTCTCGCGATGGCCTGGGGCATGCAGCTCGAGGCCATCCTCCGCACCCAGCCGCCCGTCGAGCGCTACGCCGGCGCAGCCGCGGTTGTGACCGGGCAGCAGACCGTCGGCTCAGACCACGACGTGCCGCTCAGCGAGCGCGCTCGGGTCAGCTCTGCGCTTGCCACGCGGCTCGCGGCCGTGCCGGGCGTCCGGGCCGCGATCGGCGACGTCTCGGTGCCTGCTCGGCTCGGGAACCGCACCGCCGTCGCCCATGGGTGGAGCAGTGCGGCGCTCACGCCATACGTGTTGAGCGCGGGACGCGCGCCCGCAGGGCCGGATGAGGTGGTCACGGGATATCCAGCCGCGGTCGGTTCAAAGCTGCCGCTCGCGTCGACCGAACCGACACGCAGCGTCACCGTGGTAGGCGTCGCTCGCCCCAGCCACAGGATCTCGCAACAGCAAGCTATCTTCGTGACCGACCCCGAGGCGGCGCGGCTGGCCGGGCATCCCGGCCGGGTCGACGCGATCGGAGTACTCGCCGCTCCGGGCTTTGACGCCTCGCGCCTGCGCTCCGCCGCCGGCGGTGCCCAGGTGTTCACCGGACACGCGCGCGGCGGCGCCGAGTACCCGGAGCTCCAGCAGACCCGCACGATCCTGATCCCGGTCACCGCGGCGTTCGCCGGGTTGGCGCTGTTCATCGCGATGTTCGTCGTCGCCAGCACGATGGGTCTGTCGATCCAGCAGCGAGAGCGCGAGATCGCGCTGCTGCGGGCCGTTGCCGCGACCCCGGGTCAGATCCGCCGCATGATCGCCTGGGAGGCGACGATCGTCGCGCTGGTCGGTTCGGCGGCCGGAATCTGGCCTGGAGCCGCGCTCGGCTATGCGCTTGGACACGCGCTCGTGCGCCACGGAATCGCCCCGGACAACTTCGTCGTCACCGCCGACTGGATGCCCGCTGCGGGCGCAGTCCTCGCCGGAGTCGTGACCGCGCTGCTCGCGGTCCTCGGAGCCTCGCGCCGCGCCTCCCGCGTGCCGCCGACGCTCGCGCTCGGAGACGCCGCCGTCGAGCCGCGGCTGCTGGGACCCGGGAGGTTGATCGGTGGACTGCTCGCGCTGGCGGGCGCGGTGCCTCTGTTCGTCGTCTCGACGACCACCGGCACACCCGAGACAGCTGCCGCGACGTCGGAGATGACCGCGATCTGCCTCGTCCTCGCGGTCGGCTTCCTCGGACCGGTCGTGGCGCACGCGGCCGCCCGGGTGTTGGCGCCCGCGCTGGCTGCGGTGTCGCCCGTCGGCGGCTTCCTCGCCTCGGCAAACCTGGCCGCCGCCACTCGGCGCTTCTCATCGGCCAGTACGCCGATCGTGCTCACGGTCGCGATGAGCTGCACGCTGTTGTTCAGCACGACCACGATCGACCATGCCTCGACCAAGCAGCGCGAGGCCGCGATCACGAGCCAGCTCGCGATCACCGGCGGCGGTCCGGGCCTGCCGGCCGCTGTGCTGGCCGACGCCCGCGCCACGCCTGGGGTGCGCTCGGCGGTGGCGATGACCTCGACGACGCTCGGCCCGAGCCTGGGTGCATCCGATGACACCATCCCCGCCCAGGTTCTCGACGGCGACCGCGGCGACGCCGGCCTGGACCTCGACGTGACCGCCGGGTCGCTGACCGGGCTGCACGGCAACGCGATCGCACTCGGGCGCCACCGCGCCGCCGCGGCGCACGCCCACGTCGGCCAGCGCGTGCCGGTAACGCTCGGCGACGGCACCCACACCAACGCCACCGTCGTGGCCATCTACAACCGGGACCTCGCCTTCGGGGAGGCGCTGCTCGCACCCGAGCTGGTCGCCGGTCACCGCACGACCCCGCTCATCGGCGCGATCCTGATCCAGACCGACCGTCCCGCGGCAACCGCCCGGCGGCTAGCGGCGCTCGGCTCTCGCTACCCGGGGCTTGCAGTGAGCGACCGCGCATCGCTGGCGACCGCAACCGACGCCGATCGCGAGATGAACCGTTGGCTCGGCCCGATATTCGTGGCGATGATCTTCGCCTTCACGTCGATCGCCGTGATCAACACACTGACGATGATCGCGCTGCGGCGCGGGCGCGAGCTGGCGCTCCTGCGGCTCGTCGGTGGCACCGCGCGCCAGGTGCGTTCGATGGCGCGCTGGGAGGCCGTGCTGATCATCGCCATGGGTCTCGGCGTTGGCCTGGCGATCGCCGCCACCGCGCTGCTGCCCCTCAGCCACGCCCTGACCGGCGGCCTGCGCCCGTACGTGCCGGCCCGCCCGCTCGCGGCGATCCTTGGGATCTCGGCGCTGCTCGCGCTGGTGGCCCTGGCCCTGCCGACGCGGCGCGCGCTGCGCACGCGGCCGATCGAGGCGATCGGGGTGCGGGAGTAACCGGAGTGGGCGTCGCCGGGTGCCGCCCACGCCGCGGAGCGCTCGAGCTCCCCGCCGCGCGCATGCAGCACGCTCAGCCCGACGTCCCGCGCACGCTCGGCGACCACCCGCAGTAGCGCGGTCTTGCAAGCATCCCAGCCATCGACACCTGACGGCAACTACGGCACGAGCTCGACGCGCACCTCCAGCGCACGGTAGGTCTCGAGTGCGCGGTGGTCGCGTGTTGCGAGCACAAGGCCATGTTGGTTCGCCGCCGCGCCCACGAGCGCGTCATACACAGACCCACCAGCGATCCCCAGCGTATGAAGGTCGCCGAGCAATGCGGCTGCTGCCTTCGTGCCGAGGAACTTGCTGTGAGGGAAGTTGGCCGCGAGCAGGCGAGAGACCGTTGCTGGTGTGCGGCGCGCGGGAGGCGGCAGCCTCGTAAGCACCGAGAAGGTTTCGAACGCCGCATGCCCCGCCAGGCCTAGCCGCAGATCGCCCATAGCTCGGAGCGTCGTCTCATGATGCTCGTGGTCGGCGACGGTGAGAGCGACGGCAACGCTCGTATCGACGAGCAGGTCGGGTCCTCTACCGCTGGCCGGCATCGCGAAGTGACCGGACGAGGTCGTCGTCGACCGCGGCGCCGGCTGCCGGGATCACCAGTCGCCCGCCGCGCTCGTCGAGGGACTCTTGGGCCAGTGGTTCGACGCGCAAACCGGTGCCATCTGCCGTGACCTCGACCTCACCGGGCCGCAGGCCGACGTGATCGCGCAGTTGCTTCGGGATCACCAATCGCCCTGCCTTATCAATGGTTGCACGCATGCCATCACGATACCATCGCCAATGGCTTGCAGCAGCACGCGAGTGGCCAGGGACACGGACCCCCTCGGTCGGGGAATCGCGTCCCAGCCTGGCCGTTTGTCGGCGACTACGCCGCGGCTTGAGACTTGGTGAGCCCGGCGATCGCCAGGCGCCGCGCGCACATCCGCAACACGTATCTGCGCGTTTCGACCGGGACGGCGTCACCCCACGCGGAGGCGGCGTCGGCGGCCTCCGCCAGCAGGTCGTTGATCAACTCGGGTGGAGGCTTCGCCTCGATCAGGCAGCGCAGGCCGAAGCCGATGTGCCAGCGCTCATCGAGGTCGACCCGTCGCACGCCCTCGTGCACGCCGGGCAGGGCACCGTCGTCGAGGTCCTCGAGCAGCGCGCGTTGCCCGGCGCCGAACACGATTCCTTCGAGCAGCATGTGGTACAGGCTGACGCCGTTCTCGAGCGCAGTGCGGCCCGCCGCAAGCTCGGCGGCCATCGCCGGAAGCCGCTCCTCGAACAACTCGAGCACACCGGGCGCGACGTGCTCACGCGCCGCGGCGCGGCGCTCAGCCGCGTTGGCTCCGGGCAGCCCGAGCACCTCAGCAGCGACCCGGTCGAACAGCAGCGCGTGCCGCTGTTCGTCGCGGCGCTGCAGGAAGAACACCCAGGCCACCAGGGTGTCGCCGGTCGCCCCCGTGAACGGCGTCAGGTGTTCGGACACGGCTTGCTCGGCCACGCAGAAGCCTGCGAGCAGCGTCGTCAGGCGCTGGCGACGCTCCGGCTCCAACTCCGGCCATGCAACCGCGTCCGGAGCGAGGTCGATGACGGTGGCATCCCACTGCAGCCGGGCGACGATGTGAGAGAACGAGCTGAGCCGGGCGAACAGCCTGTGGCGTTGCTCCGGCGGCAGGAAGTCCTCCTCCGTTGCGCCGCAGATCGGACAGGCTCCATCCTCGCCGGTCTGAGCAGGGTCGTACATGTTCCAGCACCGCCGACATCGCACAGACTGCTGCACAGCCATGGGGGCGAAGATACCAAGACGATGTCAGAGCCCCGAACGCACTCCAGGCTGCGCCGACCCGCCCGTGCTCCTGCTGTTTGACATCGACGGAACGTTGCTTGAAGGCACGAGGCGGGCGGTCGGCGAGGCAATGCTCTCGGCGCTCAGCGAGGTCCACGGAATCGACGCCGGCCAGATCCGGACGCGGATTGACACCGACGGCCGGACCGATGGCGAGATCGCTCGCGCGATTCTGGTCGACGCCGGCGTCCCGAGCGACCGGATCGACGCCCTCGCCGAACGTGTGCGCGAGAGTTGCTGCCACACCGCGGCGCGTCTGCTCCCGGACGATCTGTCTTTCGCAGTACTTCCCGGCGTCCGAGAGCTCCTCGACTGGCTCGTTCGCCAGGATGGCGTGAAGCTCGCACTGCTGACCGGGAACTACGAGTCGATCGCCCGGCTGAAGCTCGCCCGCGCCGGGCTCGGCGGCGCGTTCGCCCCTGCGCAGGGGGCCTTCGGCTCTGACGCCGAGGACCGTGCCGTCCTGCCGCGGATCGCCCGGCGACGCGCCGGAACGACACGCGCGCCGTACCCGCGTGGCGAGACCATCGTGATCGGCGATACGCCGCGGGACATCGCGTGTGCGCGCGCGGACGGGGTCCGCTGCGTGGCGGTGGCCAGCGGATCGTTTACGAGCGACGTATTGGCGGCCGCCGACGACGTTGCACGCGACGCCTTCGATCTGCGCCGGATCCTGGCGGATCTTGCAACCGGCCGTCCCACGCCTCGGGGTCGATCCGGGAGCCGATCGCGGCGGCAAGCGGGGTCGCCTTGAGAAGCGCCTCCTCGAACTCCTGCTCGGGATCCGAACCGGCGACGATCCCACCTCCGGCGCCCAGCCAGAGGCGGTCGCCCAGCTGCTCGAACGTCCGGATGGCGACGTTGAGCTCGAGCCCCGCGATCGGGCTCGCGAAGCCGACCGCTCCGGTGTAGACCTCTCGCCCGGTCGGCTCGAGCTCGGAGATGACGCGCATCGCCTGGACCTTGGGCGCCCCGGTGACCGAGCCGGGCGGGAACGTCGCATACAGCAGCTCCTTGTTGCCGACTCCCGGGCGCAGACGTCCTCGAACCTTCGAGACGAGGTGCCAGACACCCGGATGCGGCTCAGCGTCCGGAAGCTCAGGGGCGACGATCGTCCCGTAGGCGCAGACTCGGCCAAGGTCGTTTCGCATCAAGTCCACGATCATCACGTGCTCGGCGGCATCCTTCACGGACCGCCGAAGCCCGGCCAGCGCCTGCTGCGCCATGCCCTCATCGTCGGGCCGTTTGATCGTGCCCTTGATCGGCCCGGTCACGACGGCATCGCCCACGCGGTGAAGGAACAGCTCCGGTGACAGGCTCGCGATCCCGCCCCAGGGCGTCTGAAAGGTGCCGCCGCGAGCGGGCCAGATGTGATCCAGCGCACGCGCATAGAGCTCGGTGACGGGTCCGCCCCACCGGGTCTCGAGTCGCAGGCAGATGTTGGCCTGGTAGATCTCGCCGGCGAAGATGCGTTCGCGGCACTCGGCGACCGCCGCCATGTGACTGCCCTTGTGGACGTAGCTGAGGCGAAGCGACGCGGGCGCGGCGTACGGTTGCGGTGAGCGCTGTTGTTTGGCGAGGCGCATGCGCAACTGATCGAGCCGGCGACGGATTCGACCGTTCGCGCCCGTACCGACCAGCCCCTCGAACCACCACTGCCCCGATCGGTCGAGATGCAGCACGTGGTCGTAATAGGCCAGGTGAAACGCCGGGAGTGGCGCCGGTCGCGGCGGTCCCTCGGGGAGATCTTCGACGCGACGCCCAAGGCGATACCCCAGCCAGCCGAACCAGCCGCCGCCGACCGCCCCACCCGGATGCGGCTGCTCGTCCACGCCAGGCAACACGTCCAGCACCGCAAACGGGTCGGCCTTGGCATCGGCGACCGTTAACGGGCTCGAACCGAGGATCGCTCCTCCGCCGGCCCAGTCGCCGGCCAGTGCGAACGGCAGCGGGTCATCGGCGAGCGCGCGCAGAACGTCCTGCGGGCCCAGCGTGCATTCGAGAGGCACCCGTTCCAGCTTGGCCGAGGCAGTGATCGCTTGCATCGCACCGGCGCGGTCAGACGCGCACCGTCGGCTTGATCGCGCGGTAGGTGAAGTCGCCGGCCTGCGTCGATTCGCGTGCGGCGACGACGCGATCGTGATGCGGCGAGAACCGGCACACCGGATCGGTGGCCGCCGCGTCGCCTGCCAGCCGCAATGCCTGGCAGCGACACCCGCCCCAGTCCAGCTCCTGCCGCCCCAGCGGACAGGTGCGGCAAGGCTCCTGCATCCAATCGGTGCCGCGAAACCGCCCGAACGCCGGGGACTCGTTCCAGATCCACTCGAGCGAACGCCGACGGACGTTGGCGAATTCGAGGCCCGGGATCGTCGACGCCGCCTGACACGGCATCACGTCTCCGTTGGGAGCGATAACCATCGCCGTGTTGCCCCAACCTCCCATGCATGGCTTCGGCAGGTCCTCGTAGAAGTCCGGGAGCACCCACAGCACCTGCACCTTGGGACCGACGCGCTCGCGGAACAGCCGGACCGCTTCCTCTCCTCGCTGAAGCTGTTCGCGCGATGGCATCAGCGCGTCCTGGTTGACCACCGCCCAACCGTAGTACTGGGTGTTCGCAAGCTCGAGCCGCTGAGCCCCGAGGTCGAGCGCGAGGTCGAGCACGTCGTCGATCCGATCGAGGTTCTGCCGGTGCAGGACGCAGTTGATCGTGAGCGGGAAGTCCAGCTCCTTTGCGAGTCGTGCGGCCGCGATCTTCTTGTCGAACGATCTGTTCCCGGCGATTCGGTCGTTCTCCTCGGGGTCCGGGCTCTGGATCGAGACCTGCACGTGGTCGAGCCCGGCTGCCTTCAGCGCCTCGGCGGGTTCGCGCGTGAACAGGGTCCCGGCGGTGATCAGCGAGGAGTACAGGCCGGCGTCGCGCGCTCCTTCGCACAGCGCCACCAGATCGCGTCGCAGCATCGGCTCGCCGCCGGTCAGCGCGAGCTGAAGCACGCCCAGCGCCCGCGCCTGCCGGAACGTACGGATCCAGTGCTCGGTCTCCAGTTCGTGGTGATATCGCTCCGCGCCGATGTCCGTCGGGTTCGAGCAGTAGGGGCAGTGGAGCGGGCACTGGTACGAAAGCTCGGCGATCAGCGTCGATGGTCTAGGCAGCTGCATCGACCACCAATCCCTTGTCCGCCATCGCCTGGACGAGCCCTCGCACGTCGTCGCCGAGATCGGCGCCGTCGTAACGGTCGCTGAGCGCGCCGACGATGTCGTCGAGCGAGCGTTCCCCGTCGCACAGCTCGAGCACCTCCGCCGCCGTGGCGTTGAGCCGTACGACACCCTCGGGCACCAGTAGCTGGTGCTCCTCGCGGACCTCGTCGTACTGCAGTCGCGCGCCGATCGCGAGGCGGGGTCGAGTCATCTCTCGTGGGCGGGTGGGATCGAATCGTGCGAGTCGCCGCGCTCGATCGCGTCGAGCTGTGCCCACAGGACCTCTGTCTTGAAGCGCAGTGCGGCCACCGCGGCGTCCTGGCGCTCGCGCGTTCGGCAGCGCTCGACGGTCAGGTCGAGCGCGTACTGCGCGTCCCGGGGGGCCTGCACGAGCCGTGCGCGGAAGTAGTCCAGCCCGGCCGGGTCGATCCAGTCGTAGTGACGCTCCAGCGCCTCGAGCCGCACGCGGATCGCGGCCGGCCCGAACAGCTCCGTCAGCGACGACGCGACCGCCTCGACCCACGGCTTCTGGCGCGCGAAGTTCACGTACGCGTCGACGGCGTAGCGCACCCCCGGCAGGACGTGCTCCTCGGACATGAGCTCGTCTCGCGAGACGCCGAGCGCTTCGCCCAGTCGCAGCCATGACTCGATGCCGCCGGTTCCATCGGTCGAGCCGTCGTGGTCGATGATCCGCTGTATCCACTCTCGCCGGACTTCCACCTCGGGACAGTTGGCAAGGATCGCCGCGTCCTTCAGTGGGATGCACTTCTGGTAGTAGAAGCGGTTGGAGACCCAGCGTTGAAGCTCCTCCCGCGTCAGCTCGCCGGCGTCCATGCGTCGGTGGAACGGATGGAGATTGTGGTAGCGCGTTCCTTGCGCCCGCAGGCGAGCGATGAACTCCTCCGGTGACAGGCGGTCTGCCGTTGTGAGCGCGGCGCTCTCGGTCATAGCTCGATCTCGAGTCCATCGTAGGCAACCTCGACGCCGGCGCTGACGACGGCGTCCCGCTCGGGCGAGTCCTCCAGCAGGATCGGGTTCGTGTTGTTGATGTGGACGAGTGCCTTGCGGGGCCGCTCGAGCAATGCGAGCGCTTCGAGCGTGCCGCCCGGACCCGACAGCGGGACGTGCCCCATGTCGTGCGCCGTCCGATCCGAGATCCCCAGCTGGGCGAGCTCGTCGTCGCGCCAGAAGGTCCCGTCCACCAGCACGAGATCGCTCGATGCAAACCGATCGAGCACAGCGTCGTCCAGGCGCGCGAGACCCGGGACATACGTGACGACGCCGGGACCGGCGCGGTCGCGGAACACGAACCCGCTCGCCTCGAGCTCCACGTCTGACCCGGTCAGGTACCGCGGCGCGTCGCCACCCACGTAGAACGGCTCGACCACGAGGCTCGACCCTTCGAGCGGCGTTTCACGCTCCGGTGCAAGCGTTTGCCACTCGGTGCCGCAGTAGCGCTCGAGGATCGCCAACACCGGGTACCCGTGCCTCAGTGCTCGCGCCACGCCCTCGTCGCCGAAGATGCGCACGGGCGTCGCAGACTCGCGCAGGAGCATCAGCCCGGCCGTGTGGTCGATCTCAGCGTCCGTCAGGAGCACGCCCGCGAACGGCGGGGTGCGGACGCCGTCGACGGTCACCGGCGCCAGCTGCTCGAGCTGCTCACGGGCGTCAGGCGAGGCGTTGACGAGAAACCACGGCCCCTCACGACCGCGGATCGCCAGCGACGATTGCGTGCGAGGTCGCGCTCGCGTGCCTGCGCGTGCCGCCTCGCATGTCTCGCACCGGCAGTTCCACTGCGGAAACCCGCCGCCAGCCGCCGAGCCGAGAACCCGGACGATCACGTCGCCAGGGAAGCGAGACGTAGCCTCTGGCGGACGCCGGAGGCCACGTCAGCTTCCGTTTCCTACCGGTAGTGGAGGTAGGACGTGACCTCGGAACAGAGGTCGACGAACTCAAACTCAGGCCTGATCCACGTCATACACGGCCTCCCTCTAGAGTCCTCGTAGTCCTGTGGACGATCTTTACCGGACGGTTTATGAGCCTAGTGAACGGTCCGAAACGGTGCAAGTCGAAATAACCGCGGGCGACCCGCGAGGTATCGACGCTGACCTCGTTGCAGTCGCGGTGGGATCCAGGGCCGCGGAGCTTGGCGCGCCCGCGCGGGCAGCCGCGGATGCCGACCCGCTCGCGATCGTGTACACCGACGCTGCTCCGCTCGCGGTGGTTGCGCTCGAGCCCGGTGTTGAGGAACTGCGTACCGCCGCCGCGCGGGCTGTGCGCGCCTGCCGGGAGGGGGGCACGGTCGCCTGGGCGTTCGATGCGTCCCTGCCGGTTGCCACCGAGGACCATGTGCGAGCGCTGACCGAAGGCGCCGTGATCGGCGGCTACGACGGCCGTCGCTGGCGAAGCGTCGAGCGGCCACGCCCGGTGGAGCGCTTCGTGATCTGCAACTGCGACGAGGCGCTGGCCAGCGTGGCGGATCGGGCGACGGTCGTGGCGCGCTGGACCAACACCGCCCGCGAGCTCGTCGACGCGCCGCCGAACGTGATCTCGCCGGCAGCCCTCGCGGAGCGCGCCGCGGCGGTCCCGGGGCTCGAGTGTGAAATCGTCGATCCGGTGCGGGCGGGGCTCGGTGCGCTGGCCGCGGTCGGCGGCAGCAGCCCGGCTCGCCCGCTCTTGATCGTGCTGCGGCACATGCCGGCCGGCGCCGTGGGCGGGGATACACCGCGGCTCGCGCTCGTGGGAAAGGCCGTCACGTTCGACACCGGCGGCTACTTCCTCAAGCCGCAGTCCGACATCGTCCGTCAGAAGGCCGACATGGCCGGCGGCGCGGCCGTCGTCGCCGCGCTGGGCGCGATCGCCGAGCTCGGACTTCCGCTGCACGTCACCGGATTTGTGCCGGCGTGCGAGAACATGCTCAGCGGTACGGCGATTCGGCCGACCGACGTCATCACGACCGCTTCGGGCGTCACCGTGGAGGTGAACAACCCGGACGCCGAGGGGCGCCTGATCCTCGCCGACGCGCTGTGGTACGCGCGCCGCGACGGAGCGACTCACCTCGTCGACCTGGCGACGCTCACCGGCGCGATGCGCGCCGGGATGGGCGACCTCTACGCGGGCGTCTTCGCATCACACGAATCGTGGCGCGACGAGGTCGTGCAGGCCGGCAATGCAAGCGGCGATCTCGCCTGGCCGTGGCCGCTGCACCCGCGGTACAGACCGCTGATCGACTCGACCGTCGCCGACCTTCGCAACACCGCGGGGAAGGGGTTCGGGTATCCGATCGTCGCCGCCACGTTCCTGGCGCAGTTCGCCGGAGACGGGCCGTGGGCGCACGTCGACATGCTCGGCCCGGCGCTGCTCGACGAGGATCGAGGCGATGCGTTCGGCCGCGGCGCAAGCGGCTACGGCGTGCGAATGCTGACCGAGCTCGCCACGCGCATGAGCGCAGCGGCAACGCTGTGAGCGGTCGCTCAGGCGTTACGCTGGCCCGATGAATTCCGGCGGTCGCGATCCGGGAGAAGCCGCACCGCACTCATCCGGGCGCGTCGTCGACGCCTCCAAGCTCGATCTCGCGGCCGCCGAACAAGCAGCGCTGGACCTACTTCGGGCGCTCGGCGCCGACCTGGAGCGCCCGGACCTGCGGGGGACGCCACGGCGCGTCGCGGCGTCGTTGGCCGAGCTCGTCACACCGGCCGAGTTCGCCGCGACCTCGTTTCCCAACGACGAGCACTACGACGAGCTCGTGCTCGTACGCGACATCCCGTTTCACACGCTGTGCATGCACCATCTGCTGCCGTTTTACGGTCATGCCCACGTCGCCTACCTGCCCGGGGAGAGGATCCTCGGGATCTCGAAGCTCGCCCGCGTGGTCGAGAAATTCGCCCGGGATCTGCAGCTGCAGGAGCGGATGACCGTGCAGATCGCCGACTGGCTGGAGCACGAGCTCAAGCCTCGCGGGGTGGGGGTCGTGCTCAGTGCCGAGCACACGTGCATGACGATGCGCGGCGTGCTCAAGCCGGGGGCCCGGACGGTGACCTCGGCGCTGCGCGGCTCGCTGCGCGACGACCCGGGCACGCGTCAGGAGTTCTTCAGCCTTGTCGGCTGATGCCCTTGATCAAGTACCTCTGATCGAGACCGTCGTGACCACGATCGGCGGCGACGGCGTCGTCAACTGCGCGGCGATGGGGGTGCGATGGGGCGACCAGGAGCTGGTCTTCTGGCCGTTTCACGCGACCCGCACCCTCAAGAATCTGCAAGTTCGCGGCGAGGCGGTCATCCATCTGACCGACGACGTGCTCCTGTTCGTCGAGTCCGCGCTCGGCCACCCTCGCCCTCCGATGCGCGACGCGAGCGTGATCGCGGGTTCGGTGATCGAGCAGGCCAGCCACTGGCGGGAGGTGGTGGTGACCGAGATCGCGCCAAGCGATGACGACCTGCCACGCTCGCGGGTGCGCGCACGAGTGGTCGCCGAGGGCACCGGCACAGCCCGACCGTCGGGACTGTGTCGCGCCAGACACGCGGCCGTCGAAGCGTCGATCGTCGCCTCGCGCCTGAAGTGGCTGGGGGGCGAGCGGGTCTGGGCCGAGCTCGATCGCCTCCAGGAGCTGGTCGACAAGACCGCCGGCCCGCGCGAGCGCGCGGCGATGGACTACGTGCGGCGCTACGTCGCTGAGCGGACGTGAACGACATCGTGGTCACCGCCCCGGCCCGGCTGCACTTCGGCATGCTCGATCCGGTGGGCCTGGGATCGCGGCGCTTCGGGGGCTTCGGCGTGGCGATCGAGTCGCCGCGGGTGGTCGTCAGCGTCAGACCGCTGCCGGGCAAGGAGGTTGTCGTGACCGGATCGCAGGCCGACCGCGCGGCGACATTCGCCCGCCGGGCATGGTCGCGCCTGGGGATCGGTGGAGGGGTCGAGGTGGATGTGCGCGAGGCAATCCCCTCACACATGGGGCTTGGCTCGGGCACGAAGCTCGGATTGGCGATTGCCCGCGGGCTCGCGGAGCTGGCAGGCATCACCGCAGGGCCGGAACAGCTGGCGTCGGCGAGCGGCCGGGCGGCGCGCTCGAGCGTCGGCGTGTGGACGTTTGCGGCACCCGGGCTGGTGGTCGAGGCCGGTGTCGCCGACGAGGGTTCGGTCAGCCCATTGATCGCGCGGCATCCCATCCCTGACACGTGGCGGTGCGTGCTGGCGTTGCCGCTCGGCGTCGAAGGGCTCTCGGGTGATGCCGAGCAGCGGTTCTTCGGGCGGCTGCGCGATTCGGTCACCGCCGAGCCGAGCATCGCCCGCCTGCTCGCGACCGCGCTGCTGCCAGGACTGCTGGCTGGGGACATCGACGAGTTCGGCCTTGCGCTGACCCAGATCCAGCGCGAGATGGGATCGATCTTCGCCTCCCAACAGGGCGGCGTGTTCCACCCGCGTGCCGCTCCGCTCGTCGACGCGCTGCAGACGATCGGCGTCGGCGCAGTCGGTCAGAGCTCGTGGGGTCCCACGGTGTACGGGATCGTGGATGGCCCGGAGCGGGCCGCCGACGTCGTCGACCGACTGCGCGGCGCGGCCGGTGCGGGCACCGACGTCAGCGTGGTCGACTTCGACCGCCGGGGCGCGTGGGTCGAGCGCGGCGCTTCGGTACGGGATCCAGCATGAGGTTGCTGGTTAGCGTCGTCTCCGCGCTAGAGGCGCGACGCGCGCTCGCCGGCGGGGCCGACATCATCGACGTCAAGGACCCGGCGCAGGGCCCGCTCGGTGCTCCGTCGCCACGCGTGTTGTCGGAGGTGGTCGCCGAGGTCGGCGCGGCCGCCCCGGTGAGCGTCGCGCTGGGTGACCTGCCCAACCTGCCGCACACGGCTGCGCTGGCCGCGCGGGGTGCCGCGACGATCGGCGCCTCCTACGTCAAGGTTGGGTTGCGAGGGGTACGCAGGGTCGAAGAGGCCGTCGCGCTGATGCGCGCGGTTGCGGACGCGGTGGGACCGCGGACGGCCGTGATCGCGGCCGCGTATGCGGACGCCGACGCGCTCGATCCACCGGCCCTGGCCCCGCAGTGGCTGCCCGACGTGGTCGACCGGTCGGGCATCGCCGGCGCGCTCGTCGACACGTTCGTCAAGGATGGGCGCGGCCTGTACTCATGGTCGTCGGAGTCTGAGCTCGCCGATCTGATCGCGCGCACGCGACGCGCCGGCGGGACCTTCGCGGTTGCGGGACAGTTGACCCTGGGTGAGCTGCGCCGGGTGCACGCGGATGTCGTTGGCGTGCGCTCCGCGGTGTGTCGCGGGGGCGACCGGGCCGCCGAGCTCGATTTAGAGCTGGTGGCGGCTGCGGCGGCCGCGGTTCGCGCCGGCCGAGCCCTCACCCCGGGGTGATTCGCGTGCCGCGGCCGCCAGGAGCGCGCACCACCACGACCACACCCGTGCGCCGCACGGCCTCGGGCAGATAGGCGTCGACGGCTCGTGCGCCGCCATGCGCCTGCAGCGCATGCAGCTCGTCCGCGGTCAGAGCGGGCAGCGGCGCGTCGTCCGATGGCCATTGCGCCAGCACACCGTCGGTCGGCTTGAGCAAGACCGCCTCGTCGGCCCCGATCGCCGCTGCCGCTAGGACCGCCAGTGAGTCGCTGGTCACCGTCCAGGACTCCGGCACGCCGGGGCGGCCCGTGAACGCGGGCGCCACCTGCAGGAGCGCGAGCGCTCGGGGTGCCACCAGGTCGGCTATCAGCTCCGCCGCCGGCAGCAACGGGCCCAGCAGCACGCCGAGCTGATCCATCGCCCGCAGCGCGAGCGCGTGGGCCGTCGCGTCGTCGAGTCCCACCCGCCCGTCCAGCGCGCGGACGGCATCGGCGAACGGGCCGCCGCCCGGGACGACCAGCACCGGGCGGCGCGCAGCGATCTCGGTCGCCTCCGTGCACGCCCGGCGCAGGCCTTCGAGCCCCTGGTCGCTCAGCAGCCCGCCGCCGACCTTGACGACAAGCGGCGGCGGGCGGTCTACTTGTGGCCGGATCACAACGCGGGCATCCCCGCCGTCGAGGCTGGCTGAGAAACGACGGTATATCGCGCGTTTCTCAGCCAACCCCGGTCAAAAGGGCCTTGGCGCCGGATCGGCCCGGCTGTGAGTTGTGGCCCGCACACAAAATTCCGCCTTGGAGCAGAGGACCTAATCACGGCCGAGAGGACCTAATCACGGCCGAGTACCGACAGTGCGACCGCTGCGGCCACCTCGCCGCCCTGACCGCCGAGCGGCGAGCCGGAAGCGGGATGGATCGTCAGCCCGCAGCGCTCGGCCGCGGCCCGGGCCAGGAACGCGCCCACACCCACGGCGACGACCCCCGCGCCGTCAGGCGACCGCTCGGCGACCCGCGCAAGCGCGGCGGCGATCGACGCAATCTGCGCCTCCTCGACCGCGGCAGCGATCGCCTCGAGGTCGCCCTCGCCGAGCTGCTCGGGATCGGCGCAGACGACGCGCGCCAGCCGGGAACGGACTTCGGCCCGGCTGGTGCCGCGACCGTCGGGGAACGTGCAGGTGCACTGCTCGGGCCGCAGATTGCCCCGCAGCAGATGCGCGTCGGCGGCGATCGCGTACAGCTCTGCGGTGACCGCGCAGGGCCTGCCGCCGATCGGCACGCGCGAGACCACGGCGGCGATGTTGGATCGCAGCGCGCCGGTGTACACGAGCTCGCCTTCGAGCAGCCGCTCGACGTCGGTTCGTCCACGGGCCGCAACCCTGCCGCCCACGATCGGGATCAGGTCGGTCGTGGTGCCGCCGCAGTCGAGCAGGATCGCGTCGGGCAGGGAGCGCGCGACCAGCATCGCCGTCGCCACCCAGTTGGCGGCCGCGCACGCCAGCGGTGCCGCGCGCGCACGGTCGAGGTCGACCAGCTCGCCGGCCGTCGTGAGTACCCGAAGCTCGCGTCCGGGCAGCGCTTGCTCGCAGGCCTCGAGCACGTATAGCACTCCCTCCCGCTTGCTCGCGAACACGTCGACGAGCTCGGCGGTCGTCGTCAGCGTGACCGGCGCCCGATCGAGCTCCAGTCGGCCGACGACCGAGCCGATCGCGTCGGCCAGCGCCTGCGGTGCGCGCCACACCTCGAACGGATCGGAGACGGTTCGAACCCGGCCATCCTCATCCACCACCGCCGCCTTGGTGTTGGCGCCGCCGACGTCGAGTCCGATCACGGGGTGATCATGCCCACGGATGCGGGGAAGATACGCGGACGATGCGGATCGTGCCGGTGGTCGATCTCAAGGGCGGCATCGTCGTGCACGCCCGGCGCGGGCAGCGCGCCGACTACGCGCCCCTGCGAAGCCCTCTCGTCGATGGGTGCGAGCCGGTCGCGGTCGCACGGGCGCTGTGCGCCGCCGCCAACGGAACGACGTTGTACGTCGCCGACCTGGACGCGATCGGCGGGGCGCCGGCTGACGTAGAGAGCTTGTCGGCGCTGTCGGCGGTCGCGGAGCTGTGGGTCGACGCCGGCGCTATCACCCGCGAGCGGGCTCTCACGTTGGCCGCCGCCGGGGTGATGCGCAACGTGGTCGGTACCGAGTCGCTGGGATCGGGCGCAGTGGACGACATCAACGCGCCGCCGCGGGTGCTGAGCGTCGACCTGCGCGACGGACGGCTGATCTCGCCGCGCCCGGACCTCGCCGGCCATGACGCCGGCGCCGCGGCGCCGCTGGCGACCGCGCTGGGGGTGCGCGAGCTGCTCGTGATCGATCTCGCGCGCGTTGGCAGCGGTTCGGGGCCGCCGCTCGACGCCGTCGCCGAGCTCGCCGCCGCCCTCCCGGGACTCGCGATCTACGCCGGCGGCGGCGTGCGCGACGACGACGATCTGCGCGCGCTCGAGAACGCCGGTGCCGCCGGGGCACTCGTCGCGACGGCCCTGCACGAGGGCCGGATCACGCCGTGACCAGCATCTCGCAGGATCTCACCACCCGCGCGGTCAGGTCCTCGTCGCAGACCGACTGCAGCGCCTGCCAGCCGGGTATCCCGTTGACCTCCACGACGAACAGCTCCCCGTCGGGCGTGACGAGGAGGTCGACGCCGGCGACGTCGGCCTCGAGCGCGGCCGCGGCTGCGAGCGCCAAGTCGCGCTCCGCTTCGCCGAGCACGACGGCGCGCGGTCGTGCGCCACGTGCGATGTTGGCGCGCCATGAGTCGGTCGCCCGTTCCATCGCACCTGCGACCTCGCCCGCGACGACGAGCACGCGCAGGTCGCGTCGACCGCCAGGCGCGATCGTGCGCTGCACGTAGTACACGGTCCGCTCGAGCTCCAACGCGCGGAACACCCGGTGGGCCACGTCGCGATCCTCGATGCGAACGATCCCGTTGCCCATCGCGCCGAACAGTGGCTTGACGACGACGTCGCCGCCCAGCCGCTCGAATGCGTGCATCGCGCCGTCGTAGCGCTCGCACACGATCGTCGCCGGGGTCGGAATGCCGGCGCCGGCGAGGACCGCCCCCGCCCACGACTTGTCGATCGTGCGCTCGAGCGCGCGCGGACGGTTGACGATGCGTACGCCGTGCGCGGCGAGCACGTGCAGCGCGTCCACGCGGAAGATCATCTGCTCCAGCGAACCGCGGGGGAGGCCACGCACGAGCAGCAGGTCCATCCGATCGAGCACCACGCCTTCGGGCCCGAGCACGTGCACCTCACCGTCCTCGTCGACTTCGGACTGCAGTCGCGTGGCGGGGATCGCAACCACCTCGTGGCCGCGACCGGCCAGTGCGGCGAGCAGCCCGCGCGTATGCCAGGAGCCTGACGCGCCGAGCACGCCGACGTGCAATCGCTCGCTCACCGCTCAAACGAGCGCTCGAGCACGTCGGGTGCGAGCTTGCCGCCGTGATGGGCGCGTCCGGACTCGGTGCTCGTCAGCGTCACCGCGGCGGGGCTGAACAGCAGCGGGTCGATGTCGTAGAAGTTCCAGTTCGCGGCGGCGAGCAGCTCGCCAAACGGGGTGCCGAACGCTTCCGAGGCCGACGAGGGCAGGCGCGCAGCGAGGTCGGCGACCTCCTCGTCCGTGCCCTCGATCCACAGGTGCACTGTGCCGCCGTACAGCACCGCGTCGTTGGTGCGTCCGATCGCGGTGGGATCGTCCTTGGCGACGGGTGCGATTGGGCAGCAGCCCCAACCGCTGCGCACCCGGGCCGGGTCGACGCCGAGCTCGTGCAGCTTGTGCAGCGCCGTCTCGACCACGCGGGCCGAGATCTGCACCGAGCCGCAGATCGAGGCGGTCCGAGCGATGACGAAGGTCACGGCGGACGGCTGGACCCCGCACCGCTGCGCCACCTTGTCGACGATCTCCGGCGGCGGGGTCTGCTTGGTCTCCAGGCAGAGCACCGCCCGATCGGCTCGCTCCTGCCAGGCGAGCTCGTCGAACAGATCCTCGGCGCGCGCCAGCGCGCGCCCCGGACCGCTGGCCATCGCAAAGAAATCCCCGTGCTCGAGCTTCCAGCCCGCGTACTGCGCCGCCAGGCAGGCGGCCGCCGGCTGATCCACGGCGACGGCGACCCCCGGCCACGTTCGCTCGCCCACCGATACGCCCACCGGATCGATCCTGCCCAGGCCGCCCATGCACGCGGCCGCGAAGCCGAGGCCGGCCTGCAGCCCGCCGCGGGCCTTGGCGCCGCAGTCAACCACGCGCGCGCCCGAGTCCAAACTGGCGACGTCGATACCCAGCGCGTCGGCGTCTGCGGCCAGCGCGTCGACCAGCGAGGCGGCTCGCTCGTTCATGGAAATGCTCATGTGCCTCCCTCCGGGTCGAACACAAGGATCTCGCCGCGTCCGAGCTCGGTCCAGTCGCCCGACCAGCGTGCCCAGGATCCGTTGATGAGAACGTCGTCGATGCTCAGCGAGAGGTCGCGAGCGCGGAGCAACTGCAACCGCAGCGCGGGAGGCCGGTACCGCGCGGCAAACGCATAGCCGGGCAACAGCTCGACCGGCGCTCCCGAGACGAGGCTGCCGCGCTTGCTTCCGAGCCCGGCTTCCGTCCCGATCCCACCAAGCGCGATCACCGTCCCCGCCAGCATCCGGAGCCCGGCGCCACTCCCCGTCGCACCGGCGACCACCACCAGACCGCGCCGCATCCCCGCGCCGGCCTCCTCGCCGGCGTCGCCCGAGACGACGATCTCGCCGCCGGTCATGCCCGCACGAACGCCGGGATAGGCACCCCCGAGTCGCGGACCCGCATTCCCCCAGATCCGCACCAGTCCACCGGACATCTCGCCGCCCGCCCAGGCACCGACTTCGCCCGTCACGTCGATCTCGCCGCCGCTCATCCTGGCGCCCAGGTGGTTCCCGCATGGCCCCTCCACGAGGATCCGCCCGCGCGACATCCCGGCCCCGATCCCATCCACCCGGCCCAGGTCCCCCGCGACGGCCAGGTGCTGCCCGCCCTGCCCCGACACGTCGAACAGGTCGCCCACGCTCAGCCTCAGGCGCCCGCAGCGGACGGTCAGGGCCGCCACCTCGGCGGCGCCGAGCCCGGCCAGCCGCACAGGGGTGAGC
>DASSGR010000035.1:0-9567 GCA_035693425.1 Solirubrobacteraceae bacterium | reverse complement strand
GAGCTGGTGGCGCGACACGGGCAAGATCGACGTGCGCTCCAACATGCCGATGGAGCCCTCGACGCCGACCGACATCGGCCACTGCGTGGCCTGGCTGTGCTCTGACTACGCCCGGCTGATCACCGGGTGCGACTTCGTGATCGACGGCGGGGCGCGGGCGAAGTACTGGGGCTACACACCCCCACAAGACAACGCACCACCGGTGCCTTTGATCCCCCTGTACGAAGACGAGTCGATGCCGGGAGGCTTCTAGATGGTGCGCGCCGCGGTGCAGACCGGGCCGCTCGCCTACGAGATGCGCGAGCTCGAGCGACCGCGGATCGGCGACGACGACGGCCTGCTGCGAATCGAGGCGTGCGGCGTGTGCGGCTCTGACGTCGAGCAGTACCGCGGGCATCTGGTCCGGCCCGGGATGTTCCCGCTGATCCCCGGACACGAGCCGCTGGGCGTGATCGAGGAGGTCGGCGACCGCGCCGCGGAGCGATGGGGCGTGCAGCCGGGCGACCGCGTGGCCGTGGAGATCCTGCGGCCATGCCGGGCCTGCGACTACTGCCTGACGGGTCGCTACATGTCGTGTCCCAACCGCGACGGCGCCTACGGGATGACGCCGCTGTCGCGCGAGCCGGGCCTGTGGGGCGGCTTCGGCGAGTACATGTACCTGCACCCGTGGGCGATCCTGCACAAGGTCTCCGCCGACCTGCCGCCGGAGATCGCGGTGATGTTCAACCCGCTCGGAGCGGGTGTTCGCTGGGCGGCGTTCCTCGGCGAGGTTGGGCTCGGCGACACGGTGCTGATCCTGGGGCCCGGTCAGCGCGGACTGGCGTCGGTGATCGCGGCACGCGCGGTGGGGGCCGGCACGATCATCGTCACCGGCCTGGCCAGGGACGCGGGCAAGCTCGCGCTCGCCCGCGAGCTCGGCGCCGACCACACGATCGTCGTCGAGGAGGAGAACGTCGTCGAACGGGTGACCGAGATCACCGACGGGGCGATGGCCGACGTGGTGCTCGAGCTGACGCCGATGGCCGAGCAGCCGATCATCGACGCGATCGAGGCCGTCCGCCACAGCGGGCGCATCGTCCTGGCGGGGCTGAAGGGCAACAAGTCGATCGAGCTGGTCACCGATCGCCTGATCAACAAGGGCCTCACGGTCAAAGGGGCGTTCGGCGTCAACGCCGACGCCTACATCGAGGCGATCCGGATCATCGAGTCGGGCCGGTTCCCGCTGGAGAAGCTGCACTCAGGCAAGTTCGACCTGCCCGACACCGAAACCGCAATCCAGGCGCTGGGCGACGGCAACGCCGTGCACGTGTGCGTCTGTCCGAACGGAGGCGCCGATGCTCGTTGACATGCACGCCCACGTGATCCCGGGAGCGCTGGACCCCGTCGGCAAGCGCGACGACCACAAGGGCCCGCGGGTCGGTCCCTGCGACGATCCGCACGCCCGGATGCTCGAGAACGACCGGATGCAGTTCAAGGCGCGGGACGCGTTCTACTCGGCCGAGCGGCGACTCGAGGAGCTCGAGCGAAGCGAGGTCGACGCCGAGGTCGTCTCGCCGATGCCGCCGCTGCTCGACTACGGGCTGACCGGCGATGAGGGGCTGGACCTGTCGCGCCGCGTCAACGAGTTCATCGCCGAGCTGACGCGAACCGATCCCAATCGCCTGCTGGGCATGGCGATGCTCCCGATGCAGGCCCCCGAGCTCGCCGCCGCGGAGCTCACCGCGGTCAAGGACATGGGCCTGGTCGCGGTCGAGATCGCCTCGAACGTCGTCGGCCGCTCGCTGCACGACGACTCGTTCGAGGACTTCTGGTCGGAGGCCGAGCGCCTCCAGGTGCCGATCTTCATCCACGCGATGCCCGCCGACTTCACCGGGCGCCTGCCGCAGGGGCTGATCCCGATCGCCGCCTTCGCGGTGGGCGCCGATGCCGCACTGGCCGCGGCGGCGATCATCACCGGCGGCGTGGCCGAGCGACACCCCGCGTTGCGGCTCGCGTTCAGCCACGGCGCCGGCGGCTTCCCGATGATCCTCCCTCGCGCCAACTACTTCTGGGGCCGCACGTGGAACGAGGAGCCCTCCGAGGAGGGACAGGGGCTCTCCCCCGTCGAGCTGGCGCGGCGCTTCTACTACGACGGACTGGTGATGGATCGCCGCGCGCTGCAGTACCTGATCGACCTGATGGGTCACCGGCGCGTGCTCGTCGGCTCGGACTTCCCAGCGATGGAGCGCGAGCAGCCGTGCGCCCGCACGCTGCGCTCGCTGGGGCTCGAGCCCCACGCGCTCGAGGACATCACCTGGCACAACACATTCCGCTTTCTGGGAATCGAAGCCCCGCAGCCGGTGGGCGCGGGTGCCGCTGAACTTGGAGGGACACCGTGAAGACCAGAGCAGCGATCGTCAGAGCGGCCGGCAATCCGTGGGAGGTCGTCGAGCTCGACCTCGACGAGCCCAAGGAGCACGAAGTGCTCGTGCGCGTGATGGCCTGCGGACTGTGCCATTCAGACGAGCACGTCCGCGAGGGCGGTCCCTACCGCTACCCGATGGTCGGCGGCCACGAGGGCTCGGGCATCGTCGAGAAGGTCGGCCCGAACGTGAGCCGCGTCAACGAGGGTGACCACATCGCGACCTCCTGGATCCCCGTCTGTGGCCACTGCCGCTACTGCTCGACCGGCCGTCAGAACATGTGCAACGACGGCCTGAACGCGGGCACCGGCCTGATGCCCGACGGCACGTTCCGCTTCCACGAGAACGGGTCAGACATCGGCGGCATGTGCGTGCTCGGCACGTTCTCGCAGTGGATCGTGATCTCGGAGAACTCCTGTGTGCCGATCGATCCCGACATCCCGTTCGAGGTTGCGGCGCTGGTGGCGTGTGGCGTGACCACGGGCTGGGGGTCGTCGGTGTACGCGGCGGGGACGCGGGCGGGAGAAACGGTCGTGATCTTCGGGACCGGCGGCGTCGGGATGAACGCCGTGCAGGGCGCCGCCTATGCCGGCGCCAAGCACGTGGTCGTGGTCGACCCGGTGCCGTTCAAGCGCGAGATGGCCGGCAAGTTCGGCGCGACGTTTACGACCGGCGATCCCGAGGAGGCGACCGAGCACATCCGCGACCGGACCCGCGGGGAGATGGCCGATCACGCGGTGATCACAATCGGCGTGATGGACGCCGGCGTGCTCGAGCACGCGGTCAACATGATCGGCAAGGGCGGCAACGTGGTCGTCACCGCGGTCGGCGGCGAGGGCCACACGATCTCCCTCCACGGCTCGCCGGTCACTGGCTGGCACAAGAACATCCAGGGATCGTTGTTCGGCGGCGCCAACCCGCTGTACGACATGCCGAGGCTGCTGGGGCTGTGGCGCGCGGGCCAGCTCAAGCTCGAGGAGCTGATCACAAACCGCTACACGCTCGACAACATCAACCAGGGCTACGAGGACATGCTCGCGGGTCGCAACATCCGCGGCGTGCTAATCCACGACCACTGAGAGGAGCTCACATGACCAGCGCGATCATGGACCCCACCGGCCGCAGCGAGCGCAAGGCGTCGGCGGGCCTGAAGCTCGCGCCGCGCCGAGCCGACCTCTCTGGAGCGCGTGTCGGTCTGCTCGAGAACGGCAAGCAGAACGCCCGGCTGTTCCTCGAGGAGGTCGCCGGCATCCTGCGCGAGCGCTTTGGCGCCGGCGACGTGCAGCTTCGGCGCAAGGAGGTCTTCTCAGCGCCAGCGCCGCCCGAGCTCGTCGACGAGATCAGCGCCGCGTCCGACGTGGTCGTGGTCGGCGTCGGCGACTGCGGCTCGTGCAGCGCCTCGGCGATCGCCGACGGCGTCCTGTTTGAGCGCCATGGCACGCCGGCGGCGGTGATCTGCTCCGACGCGTTCAGGGCGACCGCCGACGCGATGGCCGAGGTCCAGGAGGCGCCGGGCTACCACTACATCACGACGCCGCACCCGGTCGCGGGACTGACCCCTAGCCAGGTCCACGACCGCGCCGATCAGGTCGCCTCGGAGGTCGCCGAGCTGCTCGCCGCGGCGCAGGGCCGGCGCGTCGCCTGATGGCGGGCGAGCCGGACCCGGAAGTCGCGCGCGAGGCGATCGAGTACTGCTACGAGCAGGGCTGGACCGATGGCCTGCCCGTGGTGCCGGCGTCGCGGGAGCTGGTCGACCGGTTCCTGGCCCAGACCGACCGCGCGCCGGACGAGGTCCTGTGGCGCATGGACCACCTCAACACCGAGTGCACCGTGCAGACGGCGGCGATCAACGCGGCGATGGCGGGGTGCCTGCCGGAGTACTTTCCGGTGGTGCTGGCCGCCTGGGACGCGGTGATGCTCGACCGCGCCGCGAAGGGCGGCGGCTGGCAGAGCACCAGTGGGCCGGCGCCGCTGATCGTCATCAACGGCCCGATCCGTCACGAGCTCGGCATCAACTGCACGGGCGGGATCTTCGCGGGCGGCTTTCGCCCCAACGCGACTATCCCCCGCGCGATCGGCCTGATGATGCGAAACGCGTTCGGCGTGGCCCCGCACGTGTTCGACCAGACGACGCAGGGGATCCCGGGGCGATGGTCGATCTGCTTCGGCGAGAACGAGGAGGAGAGCCCGTGGGAGCCGCTGGCGACCGAGATGGGGCTCGAGCCGGGCGCCAACGCGGTGTCGTGCACGCTGACGCGGACCTACGAATTCGTCGACAACCGCCACACGCAGGACGTCGAGCAGTTGCTGTGGGACTTCGCGGACACGATCTCGCGTACTGGCGTGATGATCTTCCGCTCCCAATCGGCGGGCATCGTCCTGTCCCCCGAGCACGCACAGATGCTGGCCGGTGCGGGGTACTCGAAGACCGAGGTCAAGGACTGGCTGATCGAGCATTGCGGACGGGTGGAGGCCGACCTGCGCAGCGCCGGCAAGGACGCGGTATCCGACGGAGGTCACGGCGGCCGCTCCGCTGGCGAACAGGAACGCGTGCCCGGCGACGTGTTCACCCCGTTTTTGCCGGGCCGCGAGTCGGTGCCGATCATCGTCGCCGGCGCTCGCAACGCGGCGATGTCGATGGTGTTCCGCGTGTTCGGGGAGTGGTCCAACAGGTCTGTGGCGATCGAGCAGGCGCGCGCGCCGATGGCGGCCGTCGGCTCAACGGACAAGGGAGGCTGAGATGTACAGCCAGGAGGGACTCGACGCGATGCGCGAGTCGTTGGCGGCAGACGGTTACGAGCTCGACGCGCGCGAGGACGGCGACCGGCTGCTCGTGACGATCGACGCCACGCCCGAGGCGTGCGAGGACTGCCTGGCGCCGTCGGACGTGATGCGGTCGATCCTCGCCAGAACGCTGGCGGTGCCGGCCGAGGCGATCGACCTGCGCTATCCCGACGAGCTGCCAGGTTCGTGAGCCAGCGGGTCGCGCTGATCACGGGCTGCGGCAAGCCCGACGGCAACGGTCAGTCGATCGCCCGGACGCTCGCCGCCGACGGCGTCGCGGTCGTCGCTGTGGACCGGCGCCCGACCGGCGTGCCCAACCGCCGCCAGGAGCTCGTCGGTTCCGAGCAGCCGGCCTCCTGGACCGGGCTCGACACACTCGTGTCGGAGATCGAGGCCGCGGGCGGAACCGCCGCCTCGGCGCTGGGCGATATCGGCGAGCCCGGCGACGTGGAGGCCATGGTCGGCGTCGCGGTTGAGCGCTTCGGCCGGCTCGACATCCTCGTCAACAACGCCGCCGCCCCGCAGGGGCTTGACCGCAACGTGATCGACGTGATCCCGATCGACGTGTTCGACGAGGTGATCCGCATCAACCTCCGCGGCGCCTGGCTGATGTGCAGGGCGGCGATCCCGAGGATGCGTCAGCGGCGTTGGGGACGGATCATCAACATCTCATCAATGGCCGGCGTGATCGCCGCCCCGCGTTCGACCCCGTACTCGGCGTCGAAGGCCGGGATGATCGGGCTGACCCGGGCGCTGTCGATGGACGTCGCAGCCTGGGGGATCACCGTCAACGCGATCTCACCGGGCGCGCTCGCGACCAGTCGCTCCGTGCTCAGCGAGGATCCCGACCTCGACGTCGCCGCCGAGCTCGAGCAGCGCGGTCGCCGGCTGCCGGTCGGCCGCGTCGGCACCCCCGACGACGTCGCCGCCGCGGTTCGGTACCTCGCGAGCGATGGCGCCTCGTATATGACCGGCCAGATGCTGGTGCTCGACGGCGGCGGGGTGGCGCCGTTCCCGTTGCCACGACCCGAGGAGGCCGTATGAAGGTCCGCGTGCTGATGGAGCCGCGCCATGGCGCCACGTACGACCGCGTCGTGGCCATGGCCAAGGCCACCGAGGAAGCCGGGATGGACGCGTTCTTCCGCAACGACCACTACCTCGGGATCGACTCGACCGATCCGCACTACCGGCCGACGGACTCCTGGACGACGCTGGCCGGCGTGGCGATCGAGACCTCCCGGGTCAAGCTCGGGACGCTGATGACCGCGGGCACGTTCCGCCACCCGGGCGTCCTCGCCAACGCGGTGGCGACCGTCGATCAGATGTCGGGCGGCCGGGTGATCCTGGGCATCGGCACCGGCTGGTATGAGCGCGAGCACAAGGCGTTCGGCATTCCCTTCCCCCCGATCGGCGAGCGGTTCGACCGGCTGGACGAGGAGATGCAGATCCTGAACGGGCTGTGGACGACGCCGCAAGGCGAGCCGTTCAGCTTCGAGGGACGTTTCTGGCAGCTGGAGGAGGCCCGCAACTTCCCGGTGCTCGTGCAGGAGCCGCGGCCCGAGATCGTGATCGGCGGCACAGGACCGCGCCGCACTCCGCTGATGGCGGCCAAGTGGGCCGACGAGTTCAACAGCGGCGCAGGACACGGCTGCGCCGAGCGCTTTGCCAACGTGCGTCGCGTGTGCGAGGAGATCGGGCGCGATCCGTCGACGCTGCGGATGTCGGCGACCGCCCAGGTGATCTGCGGCTCGACGAAGGCCGAGGCCCAGCAGCGCTTGGAGCGCCTCGGCGAGCCGGGCGCGCGGATGCTCGCCAACGGCGTCGTCGGCACACCCTCGGAGGTGGTCGGCGAGCTCGAGCGGCTCGACGGCGAAGGCTGCGAGACGGTCTACCTGCACATCTTCGACATCGACGACCTCGACCACCTCGCGCTGATCGGCAGCGAGGTCGTGCCGCAGGTCGCATGACCGCGATGTCCCACGACCAACCACGAGGAGCGCTCTGAGATGGCGAGCATGACGACCCGTGCCGCGGTCCTGCACAAGGCCGGCCAGGACTGGGAGATCACCGAGCTGGATCTGGACGAGCCCAAGGACTACGAGGTGCTGATCAACTACAAGGCGGCCGGGCTCTGTCACTCCGACGAGCACATCCGCGCCGAGGGCGGCAGCCACATCCGCCTGCCGCTGGTCGGCGGGCACGAGGGCGCCGGCGTGGTCGAGGCCGTCGGTCCCGGGGTCACCCGCGTGCAGCCCGGCGACCACGTCGTCACCTCCTACATCCCGGCCTGCGGGAAGTGCCGCTACTGCTCGACCGGCCACCAGAACCTGTGCGACCGGGGCCTCTACGCGGGCGTTGGCTGCCTCCAGGACGAGACGTTCCGCTTCCATCGAAACGGCGAGGACTACGGCGGCTTCTGCGCGCTCGGTACGTTCTCCGACCACACGGTCGTGTCGGAGTACTCGTGCGTGCGCATCGACGACGACATCCCATTTGAGGTGGCCTGCCTGGTCGGCTGCGGCGTGACCACCGGCTGGTGCTCGGCGGTGCGAGCGGGCGAGACGCGCGCCGGCGACACCGTTGTGGTGATCGGCGTCGGCGGCGTCGGCATCAACGCCGTCCAGGGCGCACACTTCGCCGGTGCCAAGGACGTGATCGCGATCGATCCAAATCCGTTCAAGCTCGACATGGCCAAACGCCTGGGCGCGACGCTGACCGCCACCGACGTCGAGCAGGCGCGTGAGCAGATCATCGATCGCACCCGGGGGCAGATGGCTGACCTCGCGGTCGTTACGGTCGGCGTGCTGGAGCCCGAGATCACCGAGGCCGCGGTCAGCCTCATAGGAAAAGCGGGCCGCGTGGTTCTTACCTCGGTGAGCCGCGCCGACGTGAAGTCGATCAGCCTCACCGGGTCGCCGATGGTGGGATGGCACAAGCGGATCCAGGGGTCGCTCGCCGGCGGCTCGAACCCGATCTACGAGATGCCCAGCCTGCTCAACCTGTATCGCTCGGGCCACCTCAAGCTCGACGAGATCATCACCGAGCGCTACAGCCTCGAGCACGTCAACGACGGCTACCACGACCTGCTCGCGGGTAAGAACATCCGCGGGGTGATCATCCACGACAACTGAGGGGGTTGGCGGCGCCAACGGCCGCGACAATGCCGCGATGCCCCGACCGCCCGTCCCACCCGGTTGGCGCCTGCGCCCGTCCGCCGATCTGCGGACGGTAAGTGATGGCAGGCTGCTGCTCGGCGGCACCCCCTTGCGGCTGCTGACACTCTCCACGCGCGGCACCCGGCTCGTCGCGGGCTGGTCGGTCGGGCGGCCGGTGGGCGACGGACGCGATGAACGGCTGCTGGCGCGGCGGTTGCTCGACGCGGGCCTGTTTGATCCCGACCCGCCGCTCGCGCACGACGGGCGCGCCGAGCTGACGATCGTGATTCCCGTGCACGGGCGCAGCGAGCAGCTGCGGGCCTGCCTGGCGGCGCTGTCGGGCCACTGGCCCGTGATCGTCGTCGACGACGGGTCGCCGAATCCCGATGCGATCGCCGCCGAGGCGCAGCGCGCCGACGCGCAGCTCGCACGACACCCCACCAACCGGGGCGTGTCGGCCGCGCGGAACACGGGGCTGGAGCTCGCCACCACGCCGGTCGTCGCGTTTCTGGATAGCGACTGCGTCCCGTCGCCGGGATTCCCCGGCGAGCTGCTTGCCCACCTCGAGGACCCGGCGGTCGGGATGGTGGCGCCGCGGATCGTGTCGCCGGCCATGCAGAGCGGTCGGATCGCGGCTTACGAGCGCAGCCGTTCGGCGCTCGACATGGGCGCGCAGCCGTCGCTGGCGCGGCCCTACGGACGCGTCTGGTACGTGCCCAGCGCGGCGATGGTCGCGCGCCGCGACGCACTCGGCTCGGGGTTCGACGAGCGCCTGGAGATCGGCGAGGACGTCGACCTTGTGTGGCGCATGCACGACGCCGGCTGGCAGACGCGCTACGAGCCTCGGGTCGCGGTCGCGCACGCACACCGGATCGAGCCCGTGGCCTGGTACCGGCGGCGGGTCTTCTACAACTCGTCCGTGGCGCCGCTGCGCCTGCGCCATCCGACTCGGCTTCCGGTGCTGTACCTGACGCCGCCCGCGGCGCTCGCCTGGAGTGCCGCGCTGGTCGCTCGCCCGGAGTCGATCGGGGTGCTGGCCGCGGTCCGCGCGGCCCGCCGTCGCAAGGCCCTGGCTTCAAGGCTGCCAGGCGCATCGCGCCTCGCGATCCGCATGAGCATCGGCGAGACCGTGCACGAGGGACGCGAGCTCGCCCGCGCGCTGGCCGGGCCGTGGTCGCCGTTGGCGCTCGCCGCGCTGGTCATGCCCGGGCGTCGCCGGACCGCGC
>DASSGR010000034.1:0-24717 GCA_035693425.1 Solirubrobacteraceae bacterium | reverse complement strand
CTAAGGCGCAGACAGCTCCCGTGTTCGGTGTAGGCCCGCCACATCGTGATCGGCGGGTCGGTCATCACCCACTCGAGATCCCGGGCGGTGAGCGTGCCCGGAGTCAGCGCTTCCACGGCGACGTCAACCGTCGAGCCAGTCGGCCCCTCGCTGAGCTGACCTAGCGGCTCGTTGCTGGAGAAGATAAAGCCGTGGTGGCGGTATAGGTACCGCGTCAAGAATTGTGCGGCGAGACAGCATAGCCCGCGCTGTCCTGGACACTGCCGCCCTGGTTGGCGTTCGTCACCTCGACGACGCTGCCGAGATCCGTGATCTCTGGCGCCCGGTATTCCAGTCGCAGGCCAACCGTCGTTTGATCTTCATGTGACTGTTTCATTGCCCCTCCGGCCGATCATTCCGTCCTTGGCACCGTCGTGTGCGCAAGCCAATGTACCAATCCCAGTGGCGCGCTCAGGGACCAATTTCGTCGTGTGTCGTGGGTGCGGTTCCACGCCAATAGGTCCTCTGCGAGACGCTCGCGGTCGATGTACTCGTCGGCTTTCGGCACCCCTCGCACGAATTCCGCCAGCAGGCTCAGCGACGCTTCGTCGGTTCCCCGCCGCGGCACGTCGACGAGTGGCGTCTTCGGTCGGCGGCGCACGGCCTCGGGCAGCACGCCGACTGTCGCCTCGCGGAGGATGCGCTTGTCCACCAGCCACGGGTATGGCGGGATACGGGCCACGAAGTCGAGCAGGCGAAGGTCCATGAACGGATGCCGGGTCCTGAGGCGGACGCCGCTGTACGACGGGTCGCCCCAGGTCAGCCAGGTCTGCCACGACGGCTCCTCGGTCAGCGATCGTTGCCCGAGCGTGCGGGCGATCAGCTGCCGGGAGGCGCGCGCGCGATCGGCCGCGTCGATCCGGCGCGCGAAGTCAGGCGACAGCCACCCCGGAAGCTCCGGCGGTGGCGTGCGCCGAGCGCTCAGGATCCCGAGCAAGCTTGACCGCAGATGCGGTCGCGGACGCTCTCTGAACAATCGCCAGTTGTCCGTCAACGCGGTGATCGCGCGCAGGGGATGCCCGGCCACCGTCCAGTCGATCCAGTATCCGGGCCTGAACATCAGCAACGGGTCGGCGCCAAGACCCGAAAGGCAAGTCCCCGCGTAGGCGAGTGCCTGATAGGCGATCCGGACGTCCAGATCGGTCCACCGGTACTGGCTGGGCTCGGGGAGTCGGAGCTCGGGCCTCGCAAAAGGATCGGTCGGTGGCAGGTGCGATTCGTCCACGATGTCGATCGGCAGCTGCAATGCGTCGGCGACGATGCTCGCGTATACGCCCTCCTCGTCGCCGCTCGCACCTCCCAGCACTCCCGTGACTGCGCGGATGTCACCGGCCTGCTGCCGCGCGCGCTGGGCGAGAGCGGCGACTGTGGTGGAATCCATGCCGCCGCTCAGGTGAACCGATGCGGGCCCGGCGGGCGTGCGGTCGGTCACCGCGAGCTCGAGCACCTCCCCGAAGTGCGCCACGTACTCGCCGGGCGTGGAGAAGCGCAGCAGCGGCGCGTTTGCCGGCTGGCGCCAGTAGCAGCGCAGCTGCACCCGCCCGTCGGACCAGCTCAGCACGTGTGCCGGCGGGAGGCGCCGGATCTCGGCGTATGCCGTGGCCCCGAACTCGATGGCGCGTCCAGCCACCAGGAAATCGGCGAGCGCCTGCTCGTCGAGGCGGTCGCTGACATCCGGGTGCAGGAGCAGCGCGTCGAGCGCGCTGCTCACGAGCAACGTGTGCCCGCATACCGCGTAGTGCAGCGGCGCAACTCCGATCTGGTCACGGACGCACAGCAGCAGCCGGCGGCGTGCATCCCACAGCGCGAACGCGAAGTCGCCGGCGATCCGCTCGAGAAAGCCCTCGCCCCAGCAGAGATACGCGTGGAGCACAAGCTCGGCGTCCGGGGCGGCAGGCGGCGCGGGGCGGCCCCGCGACCGCAGCGCGGCCCGCAGGCCGGCGCGGTCATCGAGGCGAACGTCAGCGCTCAGCCATACCTGCTCGTCCAGCGTCAGGGGCTGATTGGGCACGTTGCCATCGGCCGCGAGCCGGCAGTGGCCCAGCGCGCAGCCGTCCAGGAGGTCGATCCCATCGCCATCGGGACCGGCGAAGCGTGAGTACGCGGTAGCGGCGCGGATCCACTCCTCGACGACGGCGTCACGCGCCGGCGCGACGCCCGCCAGGACGGCGCTCATGGGATGCGAAGCATTTGACGCTCGACGAGGCGTGCGATGAATCCCGCCAGATCGGCGCGCAACACGTCCGGATCGACGTCGTACAGACCGCACAGGCGCGAGTGCGCGGCGGCCACGTCACGACACTGCTCGAGCGCCTTCCACATTTCGCTGCCCACGTCGTTGAGGCTGCGGTACTCGCCCTCGTGCACGTCGAGCAGCACGATCTCGCCGCCGACCTCCTGCCAGAGGACGGTCTCGGGGATGCTGACGGTTTCCGGAAGCTCAGCGCTCATCGGGGTTGTGGTGCACGGCCCTGCCCGCGGAAGCAGCGAGCGTACTGCCTGTCAGCTGTCAAAGCCCAGCCCCATCCGGTCCAGCGCGGTGAGCCAGATCCCGCGGCGGCCGCCGTTGCGGTCGGCGGCCGCGAGCCGGTTGCGCGTCAGCTGGATCACGCCCGAGCGAAGCGGCTCGGGAGGGAACGGTAGCGGCCGACGCCGCACCATCTCGAGCTCGGTCGCCTCCGCGACGCGGCCGTCGAGCAGGTCGAGCCCAACCCGGGCGCCGAAGCGGGTGGCGCCGACGCCCAGCCCGGTGTACCCGAGCGCGTAGACGACGCGGCCGCCGAGCGCCTTTCCGAAGAACACCGAGAAGCGGCTGCACGTGTCGATCGCACCGCCCCACCGGTGGCTGAACCGGATGCCCTCCAGCTGCGGGAACGTCGTGAAGAAGTGCTGGGAGAGCATTGCGAACGTCGCCTCGTCCTCGTCGAGCGCCGGCCCGACCGGGCCCCCATAGCGGTAGACCGCGTCGTAGCCGCCCCAGAGGATCCTGTCGTCGGCCGTCAGCCGGTAGTAGTGGAACTGGTTGGCCATGTCCCCGAGTCCCTGACGCCCACGCCACCCGATCGACTCGCGCTGTGATGGCCCGAGCGGCTCGCTCATCAGTGCGTAGTCGTACACCGGTGCGACGTAGCGGCGGATCGCGCGCAAGAGCGGGGGATAGGCGCTGGTCGCCAGCAGCACGAGCCGCGCCTGCACGACGCCGCCCTCGGTGCTCACCGACACGCCGGTGTGTGTTGGCTTTAGCTCGCGCACGGGGCTGTACTCGTACACGCGCACGCCCGCCTGCACCGCTGCGGCCCGGAGTCCGTCGGCGAGCTTGCCCGGGTGCACGAGCGCGGAGCCTGTGTGCGTCCACAGCGCCCCGAGGTACAGCGGCGAGCTCACCTGCGCTCGCGTCTGCTCGGCGTCGAGCACGTCCGCCCTGTGCCCGAACCGGCGCGCGAGCTCCGCTTCAGCTTCGAGCTCGCCCAGCTCGTGCGGTTCGAGCGCGGTCAGCAGATCGCCGTTTGGCTCGTACTCCGCATCGATCCCGAGCCGCTCGAGGTCGCGCGCGAGCGCGTCGAAGTTCTCGAACCCGAGCCGCTCCAGGAGCTCCATCTCATCCGCGAACCGGGCCAGGCCGTTCGCGATCCCGTGCGTCAGCGACGACATCATGAAGCCGCCGTTGCGGCCGCTCGCTCCGTTCCCGCAGCGCGTCGCCTCGAGCACGACGACGTCGCGGGCCGGGTCCTGCTCCTTCGCGTAAAGGGCCGCCCACAGCCCGGTGTACCCACCGCCGACGATGCACAGATCCGCCTCGGTCCTGTCGCTTAGAGGCGCGTGCGACTCGCGCTGCGGCAGCGCGTCGAGCCAGAACGGTCGCGCCGTCGCGTCGGCGTAGGCGGCTCTGTGCGCCGGACTGGGCGGGTCCGTCGGCCACGGATAGGTCATCTGGACAGATCTGTACTGCATTGCGGCCGCCAGTGCACGCCGTTATCGGTTGTGGGCGCGGTGTTATCGCCACCGGCGACGGTGCTCGCGTTATGCGCTCACAGCACCAAAGTCATGCGTTTCGTCCAGACGTGGAAGGGCTCCGCGCGGTGGCGGTCGTGCTCGTGGTCCTGTTCCACTGCGGAGCCTGGATACCGGGCGGGTACGTCGGCGTCGACGTCTTCTTCGTCATCTCGGGATTTCTGATCACGACTCAGCTCGTGCGCGAGCTGCGGCAGACGGGGCGAATCTCCTTGTGCGGGTTCTACGCCAGGAGGGCCCGCCGAATCCTTCCGGCCGCCACGCTGACCACGGTCGTCACGGTTGTCGCCGCGGGGCTGCTGTTGTCGCCGCTGTCGGCGATACGCGTGTTCGGCGATGCCCGTGCGGCCGCGGTCTTCGGAGCCAACATCCACTTCGCCGCGCGCGACGCCAACTACTTCAACGCCGACCTGCCGCCCTCCCCGCTGCAGCACTACTGGTCGCTGTCGGTCGAGGAGCAGTTCTACTTCGTGTGGCCGCTGCTTCTGGTCCTGTCGTCACTCGTGTGGCTTGGCATACGGCATCGGTCCAGAAGTCCACAGCCGCGCTTCCGGGTGGTGATCGTGATCCTCGCCACGGTCGCGGGGCTGTCGCTCGCCGTCTCGGTCCTGGACGCGACACGGTCCGCGACTGTGGATTACTACTCCCTAGCCACGCGGGCGTGGGAGCTCGCCGCCGGGGCGCTCGTGGCGCTCTCGCTGCCGCTCGCAGCGCGTCTCGACCCGCGGCTGGCCGGGGTGCTCACGTGGACCGGCGTCGCCTGCATCGCGACGGCGGCGATGATCTTCAGCAACTCCACGCCTTATCCCGGAGACGCCGCCCTGCTTCCGGTTGCCGGTGCGGTCGCGATCATCTTTGCGGGGTCCGTGGCGCGCAAGCGCTGGGGCGCCGAGGCACTGCTCGGTACCGCGCCGTTCCAGCGGGTCGGGGCGTGGTCGTATTCCTGGTACCTCTGGCACTGGCCAGTGCTGATCCTCGCGCCTGCCTTGCTAGGGCATTCCCTCTCTAAATTGGAGGCTCTCACCATGGCCCTCATCTCGCTCGTGATTGCGGTCCTTTCGTTCGTGCTCGTCGAAAGGCCGATCCGGCGGATACAGACGTTCGCCCGCCGCCCATCGCTCGGCCTGGCCGGCGGAGGCGTGCTCGTCGCGACTTCGCTCGCGGCGGTAACGCTGGCGGGTCCCGTGTTCGCATCCCTGCGTGCAGCAGGGCCTGCGGTGGCCCGACCGGTCCTGGTCAGCCACGGGACGACGTCCCTGACTGCGCAACTCTCGGCAGACCTGCGCGCCGGGGTGCAAACGCGGAGGGTTCCGTCGAACCTCGATCCGTCGCTCACGGCGGCGCCGCAGGATGATCCGGTGATCGCCAAGAATGGGTGCCTCCTCGTCGACAGTGCGGTCAAGAGCAGAGGCTGCGTTTACGGCGACAAGACGTCTCACACGTCCGTGGTCCTGTTCGGGGACTCGCACGGATCGGTGTGGTTTCCGGCCCTGAACAGGATCAGCCTGCAACAGGGTTGGCGCCTTGTGGTGATGGCCAAGTCCGGGTGCCCGGCGGCAGCGGTCAACGTCGTGCGACACGGCAGCCTGTTCACCAACTGTCCGATTTGGCGACAGGACGCCGAGCGTCAGATAGCCGCGCTACACCCGGCGCTCGTCGTCGTCGCGTATTCACAGTATTTGAATGGAGCCCGGCCGCTTGCCGGGGTTCCCACGGGTTACGGCAGCACCTGGTTGGACGGGACCGAGGCGACCTTCCGCTTCCTTCACCACGCGGCCGCGAGGGTCGTGTTCATCACCGACGTGCCGATGCTGACCCAGGTCGCACCGGACTGCGTGTCGGGTCACATGTCCGACGTGCGGCCGTGCACCGTCGCCCGCAGCATAGGTATCCGCTACCCGGGAGTTACGCACCAGGAGCTCCAGCTCGCGAGACGCAATCACATCGACGGGATCAACTCAACCCCGTGGTTCTGCACG
Organism: Solirubrobacteraceae bacterium; assembly: GCA_035693425.1. GTDB lineage: Bacteria > Actinomycetota > Thermoleophilia > Solirubrobacterales > Solirubrobacteraceae > Palsa-465. The sequence continues at coordinate 18,688 of DASSGR010000034.1, read as the reverse complement.
CCCGTCCGCTGCCCCGTGATCGTCGACAACATCCTGATGTACCGAGACGCGCAGCACATGACGCCCCAGTGGTCTCGGTTCCTGACTCCGGTCCTCGCCGACGCGATCAAGCCGATCATTCGCGCAATCAACGCAGACCGGGCTATAGCGCCGGGAGCCCGCAATCAGTAGGCGTTGTGCATCAACTCACGAACATCACCGAGCGTGGCCGCCGCGATCTCACGAGCACGATCGGTCCCTGCCGAGAGAACGCTGCTCAGGTAGGCAGGGTCATCAGCGAGTTCCCGGCGCCGCTGCCGGAGCGGGCGTAGTCGCTCGTTGAGCGCGTCGGTCAGCAATCGCTTGAGACCGGAAGCGCCGGCATCTCCGACTTCGGCTGCGACGTCCTCGGCAGAGCGCTCGAGGCACAACGCGGCGAGCAGCACGAGGTTCGACACCTCGGGGCGCCGGTCCGGCTCGTAGGTGATCTGGCGCTCAGTGTCGGTCTTGGCCGTTCGGATCAGATTGGCCGTCTCATCCTCGCTCGCCGCCAGCGCGATCGCGTTGGCGCGGCTCTTGCTCATCTTTGCCCCGTCTATGCCGAGAATCAGCGGTGCCTGGCTGAGCAGGCCCTCGGGCTCGGGAAAGTACGGTCGTCCCGGCGAGTAACGGTCGTTGAAGCGTCGCGCGATCGTCCTGGTCAGCTCGATGTGAGGAAGCTGGTCTGAGCCGACGGGAACCAGGTTGGCGTGGCAGAACAGGATGTCGGCCGCTTGGTGAACGGGGTAGGTGAACATGAGCGCGCTCATCGCCTCCCCACCGGCCGATGCGAACTCGTCCTTGACGGTCGGATTACGCGCGACCTCGGCCACGCTCACGAGGCTCAGGAACGGCAGCATCAGCTGGTTTAGATGCTCCACGTGGCTGTGGGCGAAGATCGTCGCTCGCCCGGGGTCGATGCCGACGGCGAGATAGTCGGCGATCAGGCCGAGCACGTCAGCCGGCAGGCTCGCCGGCGACTCGCGATCGGTGATCGTCTGGTAGTCCGCGACCAGCACCATTACGTCTACGCCGAGCTCCTGCAGCCGGACCCGGTTGGCGAGCGTCCCGAACAGGTGACCGACGTGAAGTGGCCCAGTGGGACGATCGCCGGTCAGCACGCGAAAGCGGCCGGGGTCGCGGTGCAGCTCGGCCTCGATCTCTCGGCTTCGTGCCTGCGCAGCCTGGTGCGAAGCGCTCATTGTCGAAGTGAAGGACTTCGTGAAGTCACCCTCCTGGAATCAGACCTCCAGGCGGCGACACCCTCCGACTCAAGGATAAGCCGCGGTCAGGCGGTCCGCCTGGCGCGGATCCAGTTTGCGCTCAGCGCCCGATCGCGGTCAGGAGGCGCGGGTGAGCGGCTCGGGGTGGGTGAGCGGCATCATGTGGCCGGCCCCCTCGATCAGCGTGTGCCGTGTGCGCGGCACGTGGCGCCGGACGACTTCGCAGATCGCGTGGTCGACCGGGGAGGTCAGCGATCCCTCGACGACGTGGACGGGAGCGGTAACGCAGGCGAGCGCGTCGAGCGTGAGCAGGTCGTCGTCGAAGAGCACGTCCCACAGGTCTCCCCGGGTCCGCTGATCGGCGAGAAACGCCTCGCGGCGCGGAGGCGGCCACCGGGCGAACGAGCCGGGGCCGTTGTAGAAGTCCACGAACTCCTCGAAGGCCTCATACCACCGCCCCGCGCCGACGTGCGCGCGCCACCGATCGCGCAGACCACAGATCTGGCCGTAGGCCTCGGCGTCCTCGGTGCGCAGCAACGCGTATGCCTCGGGCTCGATGACGGCGAGCGAGTCCACGAGCTCGGGCGCCGCGGCAGCCACGCGCAGCGCGGTTGCGCCGCCCCACGAGAACCCGACCAGGCGCACGGACGCGCCGTCGCGGTAGGCGTCGATCGCGACGAGCCGGTAGCCGTCGGGCCAGAGCGAGAAGACCTGCTTCCACTCGCCGGCGCTGCCCACCCCGCTGTGGAGGAACACCACGGGCGCCTCCGTCCCGTGTTCGACAACCTTGACGCGGCGCCCCAGCGGCGTCCGAAGGATCGTGGCGGCCGCCATTTCAGTCGACCGGGTTCCCGCTGGGTAGGAGGATCACGAAACGACTGACGCATCAACGCCGGGAGACCTTCCCCCGGCGTGCACGTCCCCGTCGCCTAGCGAGCGCTAAGTCAGGGGGGTCTCCACGGTGCGAACCAGGCGCTCGGGGTCAGACGATGCCGGCATCAGTTGACCCCGACGAGGAGTTCGAAATGTATTCCCTGCCATTCCTGACCGAGAGCGCCAGCATTCGCGCCGTCGGCGTCGAAGGACGCGACGCCGAAGTGCTACATCATCTCGCTGCGATGTCGCGTCGCAAGCCGCCTAGCGGAGCCGTCCTGCTCGCCGAGGTGGCCGGGGATCCGGTTGCGGCGATCGGCATCTTCGACGGTAACGTCATCACCGACGGCGCTCGCTCCGACCTCGGTCTGCGCTTGCGGCTGCACCTCGACCGCCTGTTCGTACTCGCGGTGATCGCCGTCATCGGAGTCTGAACCGCGGTCACACCGCACGACTACGATTGTCCGGTTGAGGCACGAGACCCGCTTCTGCACCTCGCCGGACGGCGTGGGACTCGCATACGCAATCGAGGGCGAAGGCCCGCCGTTGATCAAGGCGGGCAATTGGATGACACACCTCGACTACGATCGACGGAGCCCCGTCTGGCGGCACTGGGTCAGGGAGTTGAGCCGTGGGCACACGCTTGTTCGCTATGACGAGCGCGGCTGCGGGCTCTCCGATCGGGAGTTCGACGGCACTCCAACGCTCGACCTCTATGTCGGCGACCTGAGTGCCGTCGCGGACGCCGCGGGACTCGAGCGCTTCGCTCTGCTCGGCGTTTCTGGCGGCGGGCCGACCGCGATCGCGTACGCAGTCACAAACCCCGGTCGGGTGAGCCATCTCGTCCTGTACGGAACCTACACGCGCGGCCGCTACAGGCGCGGTGAGGCCGAGACGCACCGGTCGCGGCTGCTGATCGACCTGATGCGAGTGGGCTGGGGTGGCGCCGACCCAGCGTTCCGGCAGGTGTTCAGCTCGTTCTTCATCCCGAGCGCCGGCGAAGAGCAGAAGCGGTGGTATGACGACATGCAGCAGGCATCTAGCAGCGGGGAGATGGCCGCCCGCCTGTGGCTGTCGAATACTCAAATCGATGTCAGCGACACGGCGCGCCGCATCACCCAACCAGCGCTCGTTCTACACGCTCGTCACGACCGGGCCGTCCCATACGAGGAGGGACGTCGCATGGCGTCCCTGCTACCGGACGCTCGCTTTGTGACGCTCGAGTCCAATAACCACATCCTTCAGGACGGGGAGCCGGCGTGGGAGACGTTTCTCTCGGAGGTGCGCGCGTTTCTGGGAGACGACGAGCGAGCAACCATCGAGCCCGCCGATCTCTCGGAACTGAGCGAGCGCGAGCGCGAGGTGCTTGAGCTTGTCGCCGCCGGGATGACCAACGAGGAAATCGCGCAGCGGTTGTTCCTCAGCACACGGACGGTCGAGCGCCACCTCTCGAACGTCTACGCAAAGCTGCGTCTATCCGGGAAGGCCGCGCGCGCGGCCGCCGCGGCACGCTTCTCGCGTCCCTGACGCTTGTCATCACCCGTACGGGACGCTTCCCGCGCGGATGACGGATATGGCAGCCTGGAGCGATGCGCTTTGCAGCAGGGGTCTTGCTGGTGTGCTCCATGCTCGCCGGATGCGGCGGCACGAGCGCGCCGAGCGCAACGCATCGTGAGCGGCCGAAGAGCCGTCCTGCGGCTGCCGCGAAAGGTCCCGTCGTGCTCGGGGCGAAGACCTTCACTCTCTGGGGCGGGATCGGATTCGGCACGGCTCACCCCAGCAAGCTCGTGGTTGGCAGTGACCCCGCGGTCATCATTACGCGGATCCGCTGGCACGGTTGGGGCCGCCCCACGGCATCGGGAGTCGGGCGCTACGCCGCGCCGCACTTCGGCCACGGCGGCGACTACTACCGCAAGCTGTTTCGTGCGGACCTCCGGGTGTCCGGCATCGGCAGGTGCGACGCGAACGGGCCGCGTACCTACATGGCGCTGAAGGTCAGGGTCGCGCTCCAGCCGGGCCAACGCCCGAGCTGGTACGAGGCGGACGGCAGCCACGGACTGTGCAGCTACCCCTAAGCCGCGGAGTTGAGCTCGAGCATGACAACTAGGCCGTCGACCATCTGCCACGCGGCGAGGATGTAGATCCTGCGGGTCACTCTGCGTCTTGTTGTAGCCGGGGTCGGCGTGCCAGGTGCCCCAATCCGTAGTGCCGGTGGACGCGACATAGGAGGAGTCGAACGTGACGGCCACGCGGCTGACTCCCTCGTCGCAATGGGCCGCGGTCAGGAACACGCGCGGCGCGATCAAGGCGCCCGAACATTCCTCCCACGTCCCGTCCGGGAACGCCTGCTGAGCCAGCAGCGCGCCCCACCTCGGGATGGCCGTTGCCATCCGGCACGAAATCAGCATCGAAGGCCCGTTGCGCGAGCACTACCTAACGGGCTTCCTCGACACCAACGACCCCGAGCAATGGGAAACCGAGATCGGATGGCCGATATTCCGCTCCACTCCCTGAGCTCATCGCACGGCGCACGTGCTACCAATACATTTGTACGTGATAGCGTACAAGCGGTGGGCGACACGTACACCCACGGCCACCACGAGTCGGTGCTCCGCAGCCACCGGTGGCGCACTGCCGAGAACTCGGCTGGCTATCTGCTGCCGTTTCTTGCGCCGGGGATTCGGCTCCTCGACGTCGGGTGCGGGCCGGGCACAATCACGCTCGATCTCGCCGCTCGTGTCGCCCACGGTCGAACGGTCGGCGTCGACCGCGACGAGGGCGTGGTTGCGGAGGCTCAGCGCCTGCTCGACTCGCGCCCGATCTCCGGCGTCGAGTTCAGGACCGCGGACGCATACGCGCTCGGGTTCGACGACGAGTCATTCGACGTCGTGCACGCCCACCAGGTGCTCCAGCATCTGACCGACCCCGTCGCGGCGCTTGTCGAGATGCGCCGCGTGCTGCGGCCCGGCGGCGTGCTCGCCGTGCGTGACAGCGATTACGGCGGCTTCGTCTGGGCGCCGTCCGACCCGCTGCTCGATCGCTGGATGCAGCTCTACCACGACGTGTGCAGACACAACGGAGCCGACGCTGACGCTGGCCGGAGCCTGCTCGGCTGGGCACAGACGGCCGGCTTCACGGAGATTCAGCCGAGTAGCTCGACGTGGACGTTCGCAGAGCCGAAGTCAAGGCGCTGGTGGGGCGAGCTGTGGGCCGACCGGCTGGTCTCCTCGTCCTTGGCTGAGCAGGCGGTGAGGTACGGGCTTAGCAACCGTGGTGAACTCAAGGCGATCGCTGCAGCGTGGCGCCGGTGGCTCGAGCAGGACGACGGCTTCTTTGTCGTCGTGCATGCGGAGCTCATCGCGCGGCGCTGACACCCCTCTTGCGCTCGTTTCGATTCACAGTGCAGCGGGCTGGTACCGCACTTCGAGCATCTCGCAGCCCTCGTGCGTCATCCACGGGCCGTGTGTCATACCGGGAGGGCGACACGCGTAATAGCCGGCGGAGAAGGTCTCGCCAAGCGTGAGGTCGCGCATCGAGCCCGTCAGGATGAACACCTCCTCGACGTAGTCGTGTACAGCCGCGCCCATCGGGGATGTGTCCACCCCGGGATCCCATCGCAAGATCCTGGTGAGTAGGCGGCCATCGGAATCGCGCGCGAGGACTCGCTCGAACGCGCCGGACAGCTCGGCAACTGGCTTCCACGTGACGCTGTCTGCAGGGAAGAACTCGAGAGCTGGCTTTGGCATGCGCCTGAGATGATCACACCCTCCGCCAGTCAGCTGACCCCAGTCACCGCCACCGCCGGGGATCAGCCCACCTGTGCCATTCGCCAGGATCCATCCTGGGTCCACCAGGCGATTGTCGAGCCCACGGGCGAGCACCCCGCGACGCACTGTTCTAACCGAAGGTTGGCGAGCCCGGCTAGGACGAGCGACGATAGTAAGCCCGGCGGCCCGGCATAGTTGCCGTCTTGGCCCGACGTTCCGACGATTACCAGCCGACGAAAACCGCCCGTCGCGCGGAGGCAATAGCGCCATTCCTGCAACGTGAGATCTGCGCCATGGTTGTAGGCGTGTCGGGTCTTGCTTGTGATCACGACTGCCGAAGCGTCGCGGGCCACGGTCGCCAACCCTTGGGAACCGCGCACGCCGGCTGCCGGTTGTGCTTGTGCGTAGCGGCCGACGCCGCCGGTGCCCAACACACAACGGGGAGCGCAACTAACAACAGCGGCAACAGACCCTACGCCGGCTCGGTCTCGACGATCCAGACGGCAGCGTCCGCGCAGTCCACGCGGGTTCCGCCCTCGGCATCGTCAAAGCGGACCCGCAGTACACGCACGCGCTCGCCACCTAGTGTGGTCAGTGCGCCGCGTGCACCCGGGCGTGCCGCGGCAACGCCCCAGGCCAACACCTGACGACGCACCTCGGCGGCCGTCTGCGACCAGTCGATTTCGGCGTACTCGGATTCGAAGAAACCGGCATAGGTGGCTTGCGCGTCTGGCTGTGGGTCGCCGGGATCCCTCTGCTCAACGCGCGCGAGTGCGTCTGGAAGCAGCGAGCCGAGAAGAGCGAACATCCGCTCGAACAGGTCCGGCGGACCCACGACGTCGTCGATCGGCGTCGTGCCCTGAGCGAGCAACGGGCCGGTGTCGAACTCGGCGTCCATACGGTGGACGCTGTACCCGAGCTCACGGTCGCCGTTGCGAACGGTCCACGCGATCGGGTTGGGACCTCGATAACGCGGAAGCAACGAGGGATGCGTGTTGATGATCCCCAACCGCGGCACGTCAAGCGCATCGGCCGGAATGAGGATCGGGAAGGCGGCGCTGATCGCAACGTCCGCATCGAGTGCAGCAAGCAGCGGTGCGATCCGCGAGGGAGAGCCGGCCACGACTACGTCGAAACCATCCCCGGCCTGGCCGGTGATCCCACCCAGGCTGTCGGCTCCATAACGGCTGCCGCCAAGCGCCGTCGTGAGAGCGCCAACCGGCTCGTGACCGACCGCGCGAAGCATGGCCGCGAGACCGGCGACGGCCCGGTCGACACGGGAGATCAGTGCAACCCGCACTCAGATCAACATAACCGACGTGATGCGGCCCCGGGGAGAATCGCGCAGACGGCCCGCGCAAGGCGGGTCGACGTCGGCCTAGAGGGGAAGTTGCGTAGGGTTGACAAAGGGGGGCGCAGCGGCTCGGGTGGGGTCCGCAACGTCGCAACCGCTGTGCTCGTGCGTGACAGTCAGTCGTAGTCCAGCGACGGGAAGTTCGACTGGTTGGTGCGGCCTGCCGGCGTCGCATCCAGCACGTTCCAGATCGGCCAAATTGAGTCGACGTGGCGTGCCTCCATGCCTTCGTCCCGGGGCGCGTACATGAGCTCCGAGGCCCACGTGTGGCGGAACTGGTCGCCGTCGCGGGCGAACACGTTGAGGATCGGCATCTGCTCGCCTTCCGGGGTCTCAGCGTGGTAGTCGCGGTTGTAGGCGTTGCCTCGCGACGACAGAAGCCGCAGGTGGCGCCAGCCACGCTCGCGCGCGAAGTTGCGGATCCGATCTGGATCTGACTTCGCGACCACGGCGAGGTTCAGCACCCGGCTGAGATGAGGGGCGGCGCCGTCGAGCGAGTCCAGAATCGAGGTGCAGGACGCACACGGGGTCTCGGCCAGCGGAAGCTTCGCCGTCTCGCCCTCTGGGGGTCCCGGCCTGGTATCGCCCGAATACCGCGGGAACATGAAGCTGTAGATGACGAGTGTGTCTTTGCCGGTCTCAAACAGCTCGCTGAACCGCACCTCGCCGCCGTCGGATACCTCATCGAAGCGGTAATCGTCGGGGACGACGCCGCCCGGCGGCAACGCGCGACGCTGCGCCGCGACCTGTTCGATCGCCCGCCGCAACCCGGCCTCGGCTTGGAGAAGACGATTGCGCTCGCGACGGTACTCCTCGGACTCGCCAGGAAAACGAATACCGGGGTCAATGTCAGTCATCTACCTGCCTCCTCTGGGTGGTCCCGAAACGGTGCTCCGACGGACAAGCTCCAGCAGTTTGGAGCGACCCGGCCCTTGCCACCGACCAGGTCGAGGCGGGTGCATCCCTTGCGTCATCGACGTGCGCGTCCGAGTGCGCTGGGTCGTTCGACCATCCAGCGCTGAGCTAGATTGGCGACCGTGCCGATCACGCTTGCGTGGGTTGGAGATGGTGTGCCTCGGATGGAGTTGGCGCACGCTGAACGACACGGTAGGGAACTGACCGCGATCGGTACCCAGCTCGGAGCTATCTACGAGCTGCGCTACCGACTAGAGCCCGGACTGCTGCGCTTAGAGCTGGTCGGGCAGCGCTCTCTCGAGGTACCACTCGATGACGCCGACTTCTTCGACCTGGGCTGGTCACCGTTGTTCAATTCGCTGCCGGTCATGCGGGACGGCCTGCTGGAACCCGGTCCGGCACGCGACTACGTCATGCGGTGGGTCGACGTCCCCTCGCTCGAGGTCACCACATCCGAGCAGCAATACGAGCCGCTAGGCGACAGGCTGGTCCGCTTCCGCTCCGGCAGCTTCACCGCCGACATCCAATTCGACGAAAACGAGTTCGTGGTCGACTACCCAGGCATCGCCCGGCGGGCCGGCGACGAGTAGCAACGTCGCTGCTCCCTCTCGCTCGAAGGTGCTGCGCAACGTTCCCCGGCATTGTGATGGCTTGCCTCGAGGGTCGGTGAACGCTGGACCTGGTCGCTTAGCTTAGGGGCGGGTCGGTCATCGATGAGGTCTGGACGGCGCTGCCGTTTGACTTCTTGAAGACTGATGACGCGTTCACATGTGGATCTGGTTGATGAGCGTTCCTTACTCGCGGCGGCGCGAGCCGGGGACGAGCGGGCGTTCGGCCGGCTGGTCGAGTGCCACCGCACAGGCCTCGAGCAGTTCTGCTTGCTGATGCTCGGCGACCGGGACGACGCCAAGTGCGTGCTGGAGGAGACCGTGCTGTGCGCGTGGCGGGAGCGGGAGCTCGTGGAGCCGATCGCGACGGCACGGATTTGGCTGTATCGGATCGCGATGCTCGCGTGTCTCGAGGATCTTGACGCCCGCCGATGAGTTTGGGTGCCGGGCCCCGTTTGACCTACTGAGAGCCATGAGCGCGAACCGACCCAACAGCGCGGACGAACGCCTTCTGTTGCAGGCCGCCCAAGCCGGCGACGAGCTGGCGTTTCAGCGCCTGGTTGATCCGTATCGCCGAGCGCTACAGGCCCATTGCTATCGGATGCTGGGTTCTCCGCACGACGCGGAGGACATCGTGCAGGAAACGCTTCTGCGGGCGTGGCGAGCACTTGACAGGTTTGAACCGCGGGCGGCGTTTCAGACGTGGTTGTATCGGATCGCGACCAACGCGTGCCTGGATGAGCTGGAGCGACGTCCGCGCCGGCCCGAGCCGGTGCAGCCGTTCCCGGACTTTTCGCCCGATGAGGCGGCGTCGCCGACGTACGACCCGGCGGCGCGGTACGCGATCCGGGAGGGCATGGAGCTCGCGTTACTGAGGGCGATCCAGAAGCTGCCGGGTCGCCAGCGCGCGGTGCTGATTCTGCGCGACGTGCTCGGCTGGACCTCGCCCGAGGTCGCCGAGCTGCTCGAATCGACCGTCGCGGCGACCAACAGCGCGCTGCAGCGCGCACGGTCGACCATCGAGCTGCACCTCCCGGCGCCAGGGCCCGCCTCGGCCGCCGGTACCGAGCGCGAGTTGCTCGGTCGCTACGTCGACGCGTTCGCCCGCGACGACGTCGACGGGCTCGTTGCGCTGCTCCGCGAGGACGCGATCCTGCGGATGCCTCCGCAGCCCGCTGTGCTCGGCGCGGGAGCGATCGCAGAGTTCTTCCGCGAGCGGGCGGCTGGTGGGGATCTCGCGCGGATGCAACTGACCGCCACCTGGGCGAACGGTCGCCCCGCCGTCGCCGCGCACCGGCGAACAGACGGGGGTGGGCTCGTCGCGCACGGGATCCTCGTGCTCGACGTCGCCGACGAGAGGATCGCCGCCATCGACGCCTTCATCGACCCGGCTCTGCTGCCCGTGTTCGGCTTTCCGGCGACCCGATGAGCGCACGGTCTCCCTAGCCGCGCCGTCGGCACGTCATTTCTCGTCAAGGCCCGCTTTTCGAACCAGAACCTGGAGGTCCCATCATGTCCAAACCCATCCACCGCTGGCGAGCGTTCTCGCTCCTCGCCGTTGCCGCGTTCATGACGATCATGGATTTGACCATCGTCAACACGGCCCTGCCGACGATCGGGCGGAAGCTGCACTTCTCGCAATCGAGCCTGCTGTGGGTTGTGACCGCATACGGACTCGCGTACGGGGGCTTTCTGCTGCTCGGCGGCCGTGCCGCCGATTTGCTCGGGCGACGCCGGATGATCATCGCTGGCCTGGCTGTGTTCACAGCCGCTTCGCTGGGAGCCTCGCTGGCCGGCAGCGAGGCGGCCCTGATCGCGGCCCGCGCGGTTCAGGGTCTTGGCGCCGCCACGTTCCTCCCCGCCGCGTTGTCGACGGTTCGGAACATGTTCACCGAGGGCGCCGAGCGCAACAAGGCGCTCGGAATCTGGGGAGCGCTGGCCGCGCTCGGCGCGACCGCGGGGCTGGTTTTTGGCGGCCTGTTGACGCGTTTCGCAGGATGGCAGTACGTGTTCTGGCTGAACGTCCCGGTCGGCGTGGCCGCGCTGCTCTTGGTCCGCCGGGTGGTCCCCGAGAGCCGGGTCGACGTCGCACGGCGACGCTACGACCCGCTCGGGGCGGTGACGGTGACCGGCGCGCTGGTGCTGCTTGCGTACGCGATCGCGCAGGCCCCTAGGGTCGGTTGGGGCACCGCCAGGACGATCGCTGAGGTGGCGATCGCCGTCGTCCTGCTAGGAGCGTTCCTGACGATCGAGAGCCGCGGCGAGGCGCCGTTGATGCCGCTGCGGATCTTCCGGCTGCAGACGCTTGCCGGAGCGAACGCTGTCGGCTTCCTGCTGGGGGCGAGCTTCTATGCGTTCATCTTCATCGGCACGCTGTACATGCAGCAGGTGCTCGGCTACTCAGCCTTGCAGGGCGGCTTTGCGTGGGCTACGTCCGGCGTCGCCTCGATGCTGTTCGCTGGCATCTCCCAGCTGCTGGTGACGAAGGGCTCGGCGAAGCTCGTGATGGCGTTCGGAATGGCGTGCGTCGGCGCCGGCACACTGTGGCTCGCCCAGGCCCCGGTGCACGGGCACTTCTGGGGCAGCCTGTTCGGGCCGATCCTGGTGGGCTGTGGAATGGGGACCGCGTTCTCTTTCATTCCCGTATCGATCGCCGCGCTCGCAGGCGTCGCCGAGCAGGAGGCCGGCGTGGCGTCGGGGCTGATCTACACCTCGCAAGAACTCGGCGGCGCGCTCGGCATCGCGATCGCCTCGAGCATCGCCGCAAGCCATTCCACCACGCTTCTACGTGGCGGAGACACGCTGCACGCGGCGCTCACCGGCGGCTTCCACTCAGCGCTGTGGGTGTCGGGCGCGATCGCGCTGCTCGCGATCCCGGTCACGTTCCTGCTGATCCGCAACGACGAGATGGCAACAGCGGTGGCCGCGACCGCCCTCCGTGGCCCGGAGCCCGAGCCTGCCACATGACGTACAGCAGCCCGAGTGATGCAACCAACCACCACGCAAACAGCGAAACAGGAGTCAACCATGCGCCACACGATGGTCACCTACACCGTTAAGCCCGGACGTGAAGAGGAGAACGCAGCCCTCGTGCGGGCGGTGTTCGAGGAGCTCGCAGAGACACGACCAGCCGGTCTCCGGTACGCGGTCTTCTATCTCCCGGACTCCCGCCAATTCATTCACGTGTATACGGATGAGGGCAGCACCTCGGGCGTGCAAGGGCTGGCCTCGTTCCAAGCCTTCGTGACCGGCGCGAAGGACCGCCACGAGCAGCCGGCCACCTTCACACAGCCCGAGCTGATCGGCGACTATCGCACGTTCGACGGATCCTGACCGTCCATCGGGCGCCGACGCGAGTTGAGCTCGTCGGCGATGGTCGCCCGTAGATGGTGCTGATGACCTCGCTGCTGTCGATGCCCTGCCGGTAGATGCTGGTGATGCCGAGATTGGCGTGTCCGAGCTGCCGTTGGATCACGACGAGGGGAACGCCCTCGTGGGCCATCTCAACGGCGTGCGCGTGTCGTAGCTGGTGCGGCGCGAACCGACGCCTCACGCCTGCTGATGTGGCTGCCTGGTGCAGTTGCTCGTGTGCTGCCGACGCTTCCCAGCGGCGGCCCGCGGTGGGCCGTGGATCACGTACAGCAGCGCGCCGAGCGGTAGCTCGCGGGGGATCTCGAGCCACGGGTCAAGCTGCTCCCATGCCCAGCGGTCCATCCCGACCTCACGCCGTTTGCCGCCCTTCCCGCGTGCCGGACGAGCACCGCGCCGCGGGAACGGTCCAGCTCGCTCTCTTGGAGGGTCGGCTGGATACTCCTCGCCCTTGTTGCGTGGCGTCCAGCAGCGCGGACTCCACGAATCCTCCCTGGGTGGGGTGTTGATGGTGTGCTGCCATTCGAACCGATCGCGACGGGCACACGCGCCGTCTCGATTTGGCCGCTATCGCCTCCGGCTGTCCGCACGTTCCGGGGCGCCGGCGACCGAGCGACGAGCGAAGCGGGATGAATTGGTGGCCCTCTGTTGCCGCGTACAGCGCGCCCCGGGTCATGGCGTAAAGACTGCTGTGGCGGCGGCTAGCGCGAGCGCCGGCCAGCCTGCGCGAGGCGCACCTTGATCAGTTTCTTTACGAGCGCCTTCGGCAGGGGGCGGTCGACGGGGAAGTGCAAGGAGCTCTTGGTCATCGCGTAGCCGTCGAGCTCCTCGGCAAGCTGTGAGAGGACCGAGCCGCTGAACGGCAGGTAGCTCAGGTGATGCTTGAAGGCGGCAAAGCCGGCGACCGTCTCACCGCCTACCCGGAACCCGGGAACTCGGTAGGAGATCACTTCTTCGGCGTCTGGGACGATCTCAAGGATCGTGCGGCGCAGTGTCTGAAGCGTGCTGCGGCCGGGCTCCTCGACCCCACGCAGGTACTCGTCGACCTCGTCGGCGGACCTCGCCACCCCCTCCGGCCGGCCGGACGCCCGAACGCCCGGGTTGAACGAGAGGCCGCGCTCCTGGAGCGCCTCGCGGAGGGCGGCTATCGCAGTCGGCCCCATGCCGTGCAGCTTTTTGAGGTCGGGCTCGGTGACCTGGGCTAGTTGATCCAGTCGCGTGTAGCCGGCGGCTGCCAGCGCGCGGCGTGCCGGCGCGGCAAGTTTGGGAAAGCGCGCGTCATCGTCCACGTGAGTCCTCCTCATCGGTAGCCGTGGTGCGGCGTTGGCCGCACACAATGAGACCACGGTCCAGAGCCACATTCATCGGCCTCGGCATGACCGGATTGGCGTATCCGCGACGCGGCGAAATCGCACACTCCGTGCTCCGGAGCTCCAAATTCACCAGAGTGGTCCGATCATCGCGGCCGACATGCTCGTCGCCGGATAAGAGCAGGAACTGGCTTGGCCGAGCGCTCAGGCGCTCCGCCGGTACCCGAGGAACAAGGTCCACCGATTTGCCGGAGGGCACTCGCGACCACCGCCCGGAGCAGTCCTTGCGTCGGCTCATCTGGGGAGGGCCGTCGCCCGGGGTGGTCGCGTGCTGATTCCCGTCGCGACGCCGGCGCCTTGCGACCCAGGCGAGGGGCGCGAGCGCCGCGCGCTGCACCCAGCGCGGGGGAAACGCGGCCTGCACCTCACGTTCGAATTCGCGTACGAACAGCGCCAGATCGAGCGGTTTGGGGATCCCGCCGAACATCGTGCGTCCGCGCTCGGCGAGGTCGACCGCGGTCTCGAACAGTCGTTCCATCTCGAGAGCGGGCCGGATCTCGACGCGGACGAGCGCTTCGGTGTCACCGGCGTTCGCGAAGTCGTGCTTGACCCCGGCAGCGACGACGACCACCTCGCCTGGACCCGCGGTCACCCGCTTGCGTCCGAGCCTGAAGTGCATCGTCCCCTCGATGACCGCGAACCGCTCCTCCTGCACTGGGTGGATGTGCCGACCGCCAGGTACGCGGCGGCCCGCCGGGAGTTCGAGGTCGAGCGCCACGAGCTCACCGGCCGTGTCAGCCGCCGTGTGCCGAAATGTGATCCGCTCGCCGCTGGCCGGGTTCTTCAGTGTCTGTCCTGCGTATGCCATGTCTTTGGCCTACGCGGCGGCGTTCTGGTGCCGGTTGAAGATTCCGGTAGCGGCGGCGTCGCGCGCGTAATGCGAGAAGCCACGTGGTTCCCGTCCAAGAGCGCGTCTGACACCGTCGGCCGGGTGCGCGTTGCGTCCGTCCAACACTTCGCCAAACAGGTACGTGAGGAGCTCAATCACCTCGGGGGGAACGCCTTGCTGCGCGGCTGCGGCCGCGTGCTCCTCGATCGTGACTGGGACGTAGCGGATCTTGCGGCCTGCCGCTCTGGCGATTTCGGCGACCGCCTCCGAAAACGTCAACGGCAGCGGGCCTGTGAGCTCGTAGACCTCGCCGATGTGGGCTGCGTCGGTGAGCGCCGCGACCGCGACGTCTGCGATGTCGTCGGCGTCGACGAACGGTTCCGGCATGTCGCCAGCCGGGAGCGCGACGACCCCGCTGAGAACGTGCTCGAGCATGTAGTCCTCACTGAAGTTCTGCGCGAACCAGCTCGAGCGCAGGACGGTCAACTGCGCACCTGAGGCGCGCACCGCCTGCTCGGCCAGCTCGGCCTCGGGCTCGCCACGGCCAGTCAGCAGCACCAGCCGAGAGACGCCCTGATGCACGGCCAGTTCGGCGAGTGAGCCGACCGTATCCACCGCGCCAGGCGAAGGGAGATCGGGGTAATAGGCAACGTAAGCCGCCCGGACGCCGCGCAGCGCCGCAGCCCAAGTTGCAGGGTCTTCCCAGTCGAACCGCGGCTCGCCACGGCGCGATCCAACGCGCACTACCTCACCTTGGTCTGCGAGCCGTGTCGCCACTCGGCGACCGGCCTTGCCGGTTCCACCGAGCACCAGAATTGGCTGAGTCTTCTCGCTCATTGTCACTGGGGTCCCGCGGACCCGCTCGGTGAGGCGCTGCACTTCTTGCGCATGAACGGCGCCTTCTACTGCCGCTCCGAGCTCACCGCCCCCTGGGGGCTGACGCTGCCGCCGATGCCCGGATACCTGTGGTTTCACGTCGTCACCTCCGGACACGTGTGGCTGGAGGCAGGCCACACCGGGGCGCGCCTCCTCGGGCCTGACGAGCTTGCGCTCGTCCCTCATGGCGAGGGCCACGTCCTCGGCAGCGAACCCGGAGTCCCCGCGCCCGGGATCCTCGAACTCGAGCGCGAGCTGGTCAGCGACCGCTACGAGCTCCTCCGTCACGGCGGCGGCGGCCCGCTGACCAATCTGATCTGCGGCGCGGTCCGCTTCGACCATCCTGCCGCCCGCAGCCTCGTCGCCACCCTGCCCCGGATCATCCAGGTGCGACCCTCTAACTCACCTCAAGCGGATTGGATGCAGAGCACCCTGCGGCTGATGGCAGCCGAGGCACGAGAATTGCGACCCGGCGGCGAGGCGGTGATCACGCGCCTGGGCGACATCCTCGTCATTCAAGCGATCCGCGCGTGGATCCAGACCGATCCGGCCGCCCGCACCGGCTGGCTCGGAGCGCTTCAAGATCGGCAGATCGGGCGCGCGATCACGCTGATCCACCGCGACCCGGGCCGGTCCTGGACGCTCGCCTCGCTGGCCGACGAGGTTGCGATGTCGCGCTCGGCGTTCGCCGCACGGTTCAACGAGCTCGTGGGTGAGCCCCCGATGGCATACGTCGCCCGCTGGCGCATGTACCTCGCGGTTGACGCGCTCAAGGAGCAGCACGCCACCGTCGGCGAGCTTGCGAACCAGCTCGGCTACCGCTCCGAAGCCGCGTTCGCGCGGGCTTTCAAGCGTGTGATCGGCACATCGCCCGGCACGTTCAAGCGGACCGCAGTCATCACAGCGCCGTGACTACAGGACGGTACTCACCCAAGACCCGGCGGCTCCACCGCACCTTCTGCGACTGCAGAACTACCGTGTGGTCGGTAGAGCACAGCCGCCAAGCGCGACTGACGGGGCGCTGCCGCTTCGCGCCTACACCGGTCATGGCGGCGAGTTGGCTGCTTGGCCCTGCGACCAGTTGCGGAGCTCCTCAACCAGACCGCGAACTGCTTTGTAAGCGTCGTGGGCGCGGGCCCGCTTAGCCGCCGGATCGGCTGCGCTAGAGTCGAATTAGCTTGGCACTCTGGTACTGAGAGTGCCAGGGCCCTCACCTGAGCCCGGACTGGAGGCTATTCATGAAGCTTAAGCCCCTCGGCGATCGCCTGATTGTGCAGGCGGTGGAGGAGGAAGACACCACGGCGGGCGGCATCCTCCTGCCCGACACTGCCAAGGAGAAGCCCCAGAAGGGCAAGGTGCTCGCGGTCGGCGACGGCAAAATCAGCGAGGACACCGGCAAGCGCATCCCGCTTGAGGTCTCCGCGGGCGACGAGGTTCTCTACAGCAAGTACGGCGGCACCGAGATCAAGGTCGACGGTGAGGACTTGCTGGTCCTGCGCGAGTCCGACGTGCTCGCCAAGGTCCAGGCGTAAGGAGATCAAGGACACATGGCTCACAAGGAACTGAAGTACGCCGCGGACGCGCGCAAGGCGCTCGAGGGCGGGGTCAACACGGTTGCGAATGCCGTCAAGGTGACGCTCGGGCCCAAGGGCCGCTACGTCGTCCTCGACAAGCAGTACGGCGCGCCGACGATCACGAACGACGGCGTGACGATCGCGCGTGAGATCGAGGTCGAGGACGTCTTCCAGAACCAGGGCGCGCAACTCGTGCGCGAGGTCGCGACCGCGACCAACGACATTGCCGGTGACGGCACCACGACCGCGACCGTGCTCGCCCAGGCGATCGTGCACGCGGGGATGAGGAACGTGGCTGCCGGCGCCAACCCGCTCGCGCTCAAGCGGGGCATCGAGGTCGCTGTCGAGCAGGTAGTCGACGACATCAAGGCTCAGGCCAAGGAGATCTCGGGCAAGGATCAGATCGCCCGCGTCGCCTCGATCTCGGCCGGTGACGATGAGATCGGCGATGTGATCGCCGACGCGATCGAGAAGGTCGGCAAGGACGGCGTGGTCAACGTCGAGGAGGGCCAGACGTTCGGCATGGACCTCGAGTTCACCGAGGGCATGCAGTTCGACAAGGGCTACATCTCGCCCTACATGGTCACCGACCAGGAGCGGATGGAGGCGACGCTGGAGGACCCCTACATCCTGATCGCCAACCAGAAGATCGGGTCCGTCCGCGACCTGCTGCCGATCCTCGAGCAGACGATCCAGTCGGGCAAGCCGCTGCTGATCATCGCCGAGGACATCGAGGGCGAGTCGCTCGCGACGCTCGTCGTCAACAAGCTCCGCGGCATCTTCACGGGTCTCGCGGTCAAGGCGCCGGGCTTCGGTGACCGCCGCAAGCGGATGCTCGAGGACATCGCGATCCTCACCGGTGGCGAGGTGATCACCGAGGAGATGGGACTCAAGCTCGAGAACACTCAGCTGACCCAGCTCGGCCACGCACGCCGTGTCGTGGTCGCCAAGGACACCACTACGATCATCGACGGCGCCGGTGACGCCGAGGCGATCAAGGGCCGCATCAACCAGATCAAGACTGAGATCGAGAACACCGACTCGGACTTTGACCGTGAGAAGCTCCAGGAGCGCCTCGCCAAGCTCGCCGGCGGTGTCGCGGTCGTGAAGGTCGGCGCTGCGACCGAGACCGAGATGAAGGAGAAGAAGCACCGTGTCGAGGACGCCCTGCAGGCGACCCGCGCGGCGCTCGAGGAGGGCATCGTGCCGGGCGGCGGCATCGCGCTGCTGCAGGCGGCGAAGGCCATCCGTCTCGACCACTTCGAGGACGAGGACGAGAAGACCGGCGCGAGGATCGTGCTGCGCGCGCTCGAGGAGCCGCTGCGCCAGATCGCGCACAACGGCGGGCTTGAGGGCTCGGTCGTTGTCAACGACGTCCGCAAGGCCAAGAAGGGCCACGGATTGAACGCCATGACCGGCGAGATCGTCGACCTCGTCGCCGCTGGCGTAATCGACCCCGCGATGGTCACCCGCTCGGCGCTGCAGAACGCCGCGTCGATCGCGAAGAACATCCTCACGACCGAGGCGATCGTCGCCGAGATCCCGGACAAGGAGTCCGGTGGGGGCGGCGGTGGCATGCCCGACATGAGCGGGATGATGTAATCCGAGACGCTAGTCAGAGACTGACGGCTCTGACGGCGCACACCCTGAGTCTTCATCGGGGTGCGATCCCGTCGAGCGGTCTCGCTCTGCTCGTCCCGAGCCTCGCGGCCCTACGTGCGTGCTGCTGGTCGCGGTCTGGATACACATCCGGCGTATCGAGGAGCCCCACGTGCTGCACATTGACGGCACCCTCGGCAGCGGCGAGCGTCCTCGTCTGAACCAACAGCGTTGCCAGCCGGCGGCGTACACGTTCGCTTACTGCGTGCGGCGGGCCCGCGAGCCGATCCAACCCGGCCCGCGACGCGCAGAG
>DASSGR010000033.1:0-2214 GCA_035693425.1 Solirubrobacteraceae bacterium | reverse complement strand
CGATCAGCCGCAGCAGCGGCTCGGTCCCGTTGACCGTGTTCTTGTTCAGCTGCACCGTTCCGTCCTCGGCGACTACCGCCACCTGGGACCGCTTGCGATGCACATCGATGCCGACGTAAACAGACATTGCCGGGTCTCCTCTCCCGAGCTCAGAACTACTCCACCCGGAGCGTCCCGCTACCGGGCTGAGCAGGGAAGAGGCCCGGCCCTTATAGGGTCAGATGAGCATGCCCAAACCAGTGTGTCCAACATGGCGACCGCCACTCCCCTCGGCCCGCCGGGGCCCAGACGGCGGAGAAGCAGCACGCCGGGTTGCTCAAGCTGGACGCGCAATCAAGGCTCGGCTAGCGTTCCTCGCGGTCACGCACCGCTATAAACGGACACGTTGTCTTTGGCTCGAACAATTTCAGATCGCCGAATCCGGCGTCGGTTGAGGCGCGGACCCCTGATGCTGGTCCCGAGCGCGGATCGGCAGTTACGGGCGGCGGTCGGTGCTGACGATCAGCTTTGGGTAGTGCGGGTATACCGCCGGACGGGGATCTCAGTCGATCGGCTCGCGATGCACCCACTCGACGAGGTTGCCGGACGCGAGCGCCCGCACGCGCGCGGCGTACCGGGCGAGGTCGGCGTCGTCGAGGAGGTCGCGCCACTGGCCGCTCGTGCCGCGGCTGAAGAACGCGGCGGGATCGATCCAGTGCTCCGGACCGCCGCCGGGGACGGTCGTGCCGGCCCTGCTGCGCATCGACTCGAACGTCGCCGCCTGGACCAGGCGGGGCCATCGGTGCTCGTCGACGTCGATGCCGAGGCGCGCGGCCATCTGCCGCATCTGCCCCTCCAGGTCGGCCTTTAGGTCGTCGTAGTGCAAATACACGACGTCGAGATCGCCGGCGGCGTCCCGGAACGTCTGCAGGTGCTCTACAGTGCGCCGCAGCGACGACCCGACCTGCGTCGACGGCGTCTCGTCGTCGACCCACTGCCAGAAGCGGTCCCGCTCGCCGTCGGGGCGCGGCCGCGGTGGCCGCAATGGTCCGAGCTCGATACCGTCGATCGCGGCCGCCCGTTCGCGTTGGCTGAGGAACGCGCCGATGTCGGTGTTGCCGATATGGTGGTCCATCGACAGCCCCACGTCGCGCGGGTCCCGCCCGACGCAGATGTACGTGACCGCCGGATCGTTGGGTATCCCGTCGAGCGGCGTGTGGGTCTTGATGAACCGGCGGTGCGTCTGGGCTTCCAGGTCCGCGAACACGTCTGTGCGGGCGCGAGTCACCATGTCGATCCACGGCGAGAGCGTGTCCAACGGGAGCGGGAGCTCCGGTTCCTGCAGTATGAGCAGGGCGCAGATCATCTGCGTCCACGTCGTCCCGCACTTTGGCGGGGTGCTGATGATGATGTCGCCGGGGCGGAGCTCGAAGCCGTCCCAGCGGTTGCTGTCGTACATACTCGCCTCGTAGCGGCGCACGGCCGTCATCCTTGCAGCGGATCCGATCCCGTGAGGCCCAGATGATTCACCGCACGACATCCTGCCGAGGACTCAAGACTGAGGTTCCGAAGGGCGTCGCGCAACAGTACGTAGCGCAGCACCCGCCCATGATGTCCGATCTCGAACACTCCGCGAGGGCATCATGAAGGCCAGAGGATGAGCGCCGAACGGCGGCAGTGTGCGCGTTCTCCTTGACCTCCCTCGTCGCTCAGCGTGACGGCGTGGCAGGGCGCGGACATGCTGGGAAGCCGCACCTTGCTGCGCCCCGGCGACCGGGAACGCACTGGCGGGCTCCACCGCGACGTTCCGGGGGGCCTGACCGCCTGCCGAAGCCTGGCTCGCTGGATGCTGCCGGGGCTGGCACCCTTCCGCCTGCCCCGGATCACCCCCAGATCTCCAGGCATCCGGTCGGCAGCCGGCCATCCAGGAGACGTCCTCGAGTTCCTGCAGCATCGGACGTCCCGGCCGGGGCTCCCCGCTCACCCCTGCGCCGTGACCCACGATCAGCCTTACCGTGAGGGGCGACGGGCCGCGTGCGGCATGCACGGCGGACGCGGATGTCAGCGCCACGGCAATCCAGGAAGACCCTGTCGGCGGCGAAGTAGTGCGTTCTAGTTGTTCAGTCTCCACGGTTTCAGGGGAACCCGTCCGTCCGGCGCCGCGGGTCGCATCTCAGCGCTTGCGGTATGTCGCGGTATAGGTGGTGTTCGCCGCGGGCGCGGTGATGGTATGGC